>JBFWSD010000859.1:0-3965 GCA_050248575.1 Gemmataceae bacterium | reverse complement strand
TCGCGCTGGGGGAATCGGCGGAAACGGTGGTACAGAACCTGAAGGATGTGCAGCCCACGCACATGTCGGCGGTGCCGCGCTTCTACGAGAAGGTGCTGACGGCCGTCCACTGCGACGATGCCGGCGAACTGGGCAAGCGACTGCGCAAGGTATTCGGCCCGCGCATCAAGTGGTTGACCTCCGGCGGGGCGCCCTTGCCCCCGCCAACCGCCGAGGCTTATCTGCGGGCCGATCTCTTGGTCCTCCAAGGTTACGGGCTGACCGAAACGGCCCCGGTGATCTCGTTCAATCGCCGCAAGAGCTACAAGCTCGATAGCGTCGGGCAGCCCATCTCGGGCGTCGAGGTGAAGATCGCCGAGGATGGCGAGATCCTCACGCGCGGCCCGCATGTCATGAAGGGCTACTGGAAACACCCCGAGTGGACCGACGAATCGATCCGCGACGGCTGGTTCCACACGGGCGACCTGGGCCGCCTGGATGATGACGGCTTCCTGTTCATCACCGGGCGCAAGAAAGAGCTGCTCGTGTTGTCGAACGGCAAGAAGGTCGTGCCGCCGCACATCGAAGGGCTGCTCCAGGCCGACGAATGCATCGAACAAGCAGTGATCGCGGGCGAAGGGAAGAACTACTTGACCGCCTTGATCGTGCCCCACTGGGACAACCTGCGTCGGGTGTTGCAGGGAGAAGGTATCAATGGCGACCGCCCTGCCGAGCAAATGGCGGACTGCCCGCAGGTCCTTGCCTGTCTGCAGCGGCGCATCGATCGGTTGCTGACCGACGTCTCCAATGCCGAACACGTCCGCAAGTTCGTGCTATTGGCCCGCCCGTTCACGCTGGAGGCCGAGGAATTGACGGTCAGTCTCAAGCTGCGCCGCAACGTGGTGCTGAAAAAGCACCAGGACGAGCTGGAGCAGCTCTACGCGCGCGATTGAACCGGAAACTCGCCAAAGCAAGAATCAGCGATTGTCGAGGCAAGCCATCATGCGAATCGAGTCGATTGAGCTGTACCGGGTGGGCATGCCGCTCCTCTATCCGTGGAAGACGGCCTACGGCGAGGATGCGGTCGTGGAGTCGGTGCTGGTCAAGATGACCGCGGCGGGCTACACGGGCTGGGGCGAGACCAGCCCGCTGGCAGCGCCGTGCTACAGCCCGGAATGGGCGGGCGGCGTCTTCACCTGTCTGCGCGACTGGCTAACCCCACGTCTTGTGGGGCGTGACATCACTTCGGGCGAACAACTCCAGCAAGAGCTGGCCCTCTTCAAGGGCAACCCGTTTGCCAAGGCGGGACTCGATCTGGCCTGGTGGGATTTGCACGCCCGCATGCAAGGTCAGCCCCTCTGGCGCTTGCTGGGGGGCGAATCACCCGTGGTCAAGGTCGGTGCCGACTTCGGCATCATGGACTCGCTCGACGACCTGCTCAAGGGGATCGAGCGGGCCGTCGAGGCAGGTTTCCTGCGCATCAAGCTCAAGTTCCGCCCCGGCTGGGACCTGCCCATGATCCGCGCCGTGCGGCAGGCCTTTCCCAAGACCGTCTTTCACATCGATTGCAACTCGGGCTACCGGCTCGAAGATCTCGCGCTGTTCCAGGAGCTCGACCAGTTCGAACTAGCCATGTACGAGCAGCCCTTCGGCCACGATGACCTGTTTGATCACGCGAAGTTACAGCGCGAGGTGCGGACTTCAATCTGTCTCGATGAGAGCATCAACTCGGTTGAGCGCGCGCGGCAAGCGCTGGCTCTGCGGGCGTGCCGTTTCATCAACGTGAAGCCGGGCCGCGTGGGCGGCCTCACCAACGCGCTGGCCATTCACGAACTGTGTCGCACCCAGGGCGTGCCCTGCTGGGTGGGCGGCATGCTCGAGTCGGCCGTCGGCGCATCCCATTGCATCGCGCTGGCAACGCTGCCCAACTTTCTCTACCCCGCCGACATTTTTCCGAGCCGGCGCTTCTATGCCGAGGACTTGTCGGATCCGGAGATCATTCTCTCCGGCGTGTCGCAGGTGACGGCCCGCGACGAACCGGGCATCGGCTGCGCGCCAGTGCCTGAACGATTGACGCGCCTGACCATTGACAAGGTTGTGGTCGTCCGGTGACAGGTTTCGCCGGTCAGGTAGATTTTGCCGATCTTGCGCATTCCTCCACGCCTATCACTTTTTGCTTGTCCCCGATCATGTTCTATCCTTTGAATGACTTGCCAAATCAGTTAAAATGAGTTTTCCTGCCCGTCGGAACTCACTTCAGCGAAGAGGTAGCACCCATGTGGCTCGTACGCGAAGCCCTGAAGAACCCGTATCTCGTCAGCGTCATCGCACTGCTTTTCGTGGTGGGCGGGCTGGTCTCGGTTACGCAGATTCCGGTCGATATTCTGCCCGCCTTCAAGAGCCCGGGGGTCATCGTCATGACCTTCTACACGGGCATGCCGGCCAGCTCCGTGGACCGGACGATCACCTCGCGCATCGAACGCTGGTGCGGGCAGGCCGGCGGCGTCACCCGCATCGAATCCAAGTCGGTGACGGGCATCAGCGTCGTCAAGCTGTTCTTCCGCGACGACGTCGATCCGTCGGCGGCGCTGGCCGAAGTGAATTCGCGGGCCCTCAACACGCTCCGGACATTGCCGCCGGGTACGCTGCCCCCGCTGGTGCTTCCTTTCGATCCCACGGCTACCTTGCCCCTGTGCATCTTGAGCGTGAGCGCGCCAAAGGGGGATCTGACGGAATCGCAGTTGCAAGACTTCGCACGCATCAACATTCGCAACCAGCTGGGCGGCCTGAACGGCGTGGTGGCACCGACGGCCTTCGGCGGCCGCGAGCGCGCCGTCATGATCTACGTCCGCCCCGATGACATGGAATCTCGGCACCTGTCTGCCCTCGACGTGGTGCGGGCCGTGCGCAACTACAACTCGATGCTGTCGGCGGGCACCTCCAAGTTTGGCGACCAGGAAGTGCAGCTCGATTCGAACGCCATGCTGGTCAGTGTCGACGAATTCAACGACGTGCCCATCCGGATCGACGGCGACAAGCAGGTCTATCTGCGCGACGTGGGCCGGGCGCAGGACGCAAGCCGCATCCAGACGGCCCTGGTGCGCATCGATGGCAAGCCGCAGGTCTACGTGCCGGTGTATCGCTCGCAAGGGGCCAGCAGCCTGAGCGTGGTCGACAGCGTCAAGGGCGCGCTGCCGTTGATGCAGGCCCGGGCTCCCGCCGGCGTGCAGCTCGACGTGGTCATGGATCAGTCGGAATACGTCCGCCACGCCATCAAGAGCCTGGTCGAAGAGGGCGTGCTGGGCGCCTTGCTGGCTGCCGGCATGATCCTGCTGTTCCTGGGTGATTTTCGCTCGACGATCATCGCCACCATGTTGATCCCGCTGGCGGTGCTGGCAGCGCTGGCCGGGCTGCTGATGACCGGCAACACGGTGAATGCCATGACGCTGGGCGGGCTGGCTCTGGCCATCGGCCCGCTGGTCGACAATGCCATCGTGGTGCTGGAGAACACGCACCGGCATTTGCAGATGGGCAAGTCGCGTGTGAAGGCGGCCCTGGACGGCGCCGCGGAAGTGGCCCAGCCGACGCTGGTGGCCACGCTGGCCACGATCATCGTGCTGGTGCCGCTGGCGTTCCTGCCCGGCATGGGCCGCTTCCTGTTTCGTCCGCTGGCCCTGGCGGTCGGCTTCGCGATGCTGGTCTCGCTGCTGCTGGCCCTGACGCTGGTGCCGACGCGTTGCGCGGCATGGCTCCAACCTCACGACGCGCACGCCGCGCGCGGCCTTTTCGGCCGATTCTTTGCCATCATCGAGTCTATCCAGGAATGGCTGGTGCTGCGCTACAAGGGGCTGCTGGACTGGTCGCTGGAACGGCGCGGCCTGGTGTTGACCGCCGTCACGCTCCTGTTCTTTTCTGCCCTCGCCCTGCTTCCCCTGATCGGCAAGGACTTCTTCCCGCTGGTCGACACCGGGCAGCTCACGGTCTAT
>JBFWSD010000858.1:0-3966 GCA_050248575.1 Gemmataceae bacterium | reverse complement strand
CACGACGGCCTGATCGTCGGCAAACAGGGCATCTTCTGGGACGTGACGGCGCACGAGCAGGCGGAGCGGGCCCTGCGCGAGAGCGAACAACGCTTCGCGGCATTCATGAGTTATCTGCCCGGCTCGGCCTACGTGAAGGATGCCGCGGGCCGCTACGTTTACGCCAACGCCGCTTACGCCAAACTCTTGCAGCGAACTCCCGAAGAGCTGATCGGCAAGTCCGACAGCGAACTGGGCGACCTTTCCCCCTTCGTCGGCCTCGAAGATCTTGCCGATGGGCAAGGCGCCAACAAGTCCATCGTGCAAATCCTCGACGCACAGGGCAACCAGCGCCACTGGCTCTTGCAGCAGTTCCCGATCCCCACGGGCAATGACGCGCCTTTGATCGGCGGGATTGCCCTGGATGTCAGCGAGCAACATCGTGTGCAGGCGGCCCTCGAGGACGAACGCAATTTCATGACGACCGTGCAGGATTCGGCCCGGCTGCTGTTGCTGGTGCTCGATCGCCAGGGCCGCATCGTCCGCTTCAACAAGACCTGCGAGACGACCACCGGCCTCCGTGCCGCGGAAGTGACGGGCAAACCGATCTGGGAACTGGTGGCCGTGCCCGAAGAGGCCGAGTTGCTCCGCGCCGCCTTTGCCGGCCCGCTCGACAAGCTGCCCCGCGGCTTCGTCGATCACTGGCAGGCCAAGGCAGGCGGGCAGCGGCTCATCGACCTGACCACCGCGGTGCAGGCCGCCGGGAAGGGGCAGCCCGAATTCGTGGTCTGCACCGGCCTCGACATCACCGAGCAGCGCCGCGCCGAGGAGGTCCTCAACGAGACCCAGGCGCGGCAGCGACTCCTCTTCGAACAGGTTCCCGCTGTCGTCTGGACCACCGATTGCGACCTCAAGTTCACTTCGGGCATCGGCGCCGGGCTCAGGCAGTTTGGCATGCAAGCGGACCAGCGCGGCTTCGCCGGCCTCTCTCTTTACAGCTATCTGCATACCGATGATCCCGAACATCCGTCGATCGTGGCCCACCGCCGTGCCCTGGCCGGCGAGAAAGTCGTCTACGACATCGAGTGGATGGGGCGGCAGATCCAGTCCAACGTCGAGCCGTTCCACGATGCCGAGGGCAACATCATCGGCGTGATCGGCATCGGCGTCGACGTCACCGAGCGCAAGCGGACGGAACTGGCGCTGGCCGAATCGCTGGCCCTGCTCGAGACGCTGCTCGCCTCGGCCCCGGTGGGCTATGCCTTCTTCGACCGCGACCTGCGTTATGTGCGGATCAACGACTGCCTGGCCAACTATAACGGCGTGGCGCCGCGTGACACCATCGGCAAGAATATCCACGACGTCCTGCCCGTGCCGCTGGCCGACGAAGTGCAGCACCTCATCAAACAAGTGCTCGATACGGGCACGCCCGTATCGAACCTGGAACGGAGCGGGGTCACGGCTGCCTGTGCCGACGACCCGCCGCATCACTGGCTGGTCAGCTATCATCCGGTGCGCGTCCATGGCGAGGTGGTCGGCGTGGCGGCGACGGTCACCGACATCACCGACATCAAGCGCGTCAGCGAGGACTACCGCAAGCTCTCCATTGAGCTCGAGGAGCGGGTTGCCCAGCGCACGGCCGAACTGGAACGCTCACAAGAGGAATTGCAGCGGCAATCCAGCATCATGCAAAGTGTGCTCAACAGCATGGCCGAAGGCGTGGTGGTTGCGGACGAGCATGGCCAGTTCTTGCTCTTCAATCCGGCGGGCACGCAAATCGTGGGCCGCGGCCCGCTCGACGTCGGGCCGGAGCGCTGGTCCGAGAGCTACGGCATCTTCCAGCTCGAGGGTGAGGCGCAGTTCCCGGCCCACGAGCTACCGCTGGCACGAGCCTTGCGCGGCGAGGAATGCAACGAGGTCGAGATGCTGATCCGCAATGAGAGCAAGCCCACGGGCGTTTATCTGGCTGTATCGGCGCGGCCCTTGCGCGACGGGCCGCGCGGCGCCGTGGCCGTCTTCCGCGATGTCACCGAACAAAAGCACGCCGAGCAAGAACGCCGTCGTTTGCACCGCGAACTGGAGGACCGCGCCCAGCAACTGGAAGACGCCAACCGCGAACTGGAAGCCTTCTCCTACAGCGTGTCGCACGACTTGCGGGCGCCCTTGCGGGCCATCGACGGCTTCTCACGCATCCTCCAGCAGGAACATGCCCAGGCCCTGCCCGAGCAGGCCGCGCATTATCTCGAGCGGGTGCGCGTCAACGCCCAGCACATGGGGCAGCTCATTGACAATCTGCTCTCTTTCTCGCGGCTGGGCCGCCAACCCGTGCAGAAGCAAGAAATCTCGACCCGCGACATCGTGCACAACGTGCTCGACGATCTGCGCGGCGAACGCGACGGCCGGCCCGTCGACATTCACGTCGGCGACCTGCCCAGTTGCCAGGGGGATCCGCTTTTGCTGCGCCAGGTATTCTTCAACTTGCTGGGCAATGCCTTCAAGTACTCGCGCGGCCGCGATCCGGCCCGCATCGAGATCGGCGCGCGCTGCGACGATGCCAGCGGCGCCACGGTCTTTTTCGTCCGCGATAACGGTGTCGGTTTCGACATGCGCTACGCGGGCAAATTGTTCGGCGTCTTTCAGAGATTGCACCGGCCCGAAGACTACGAAGGCACCGGCGTCGGCCTGGCCAGCGCCCAGCGCATCGTGCACCGCCACGGCGGCCGCATCTGGGCCGAAGCCCAGGTCGACCAGGGCGCCACGTTCTTCTTCACCCTCGACGGAGAAGGCCAGCCGGCCTGCAGCGCATGAGCTCGCACAGCGACGTCGACATCTTGCTGGTCGAGGACAATCCCGACGACGTCGAGCTCACGCTGCGCACCTTCCAGGAAAACTCCGTCAGCACCCGCGTGCACGTGGTGCGCGACGGCGTGGAGGCCCTCGATTTCTTGTTCGCCACCGGCTCCTACCACGACCGCGCAGGGGCCAAGCCGCCCCGCGTGGTCCTGCTCGACCTCAAGCTGCCTCGCGTCGACGGGCTCGAAGTGCTTCGCCGCGTCCGCTCCGATCCACGCACGCAAACCTTGCCCATGGTCGTGCTCACCTCCTCCCAGGAAGAACGCGACCTGGTGGAAAGTTATCAGCTTGGCGTCAACAGCTTTCTGGTCAAGCCAGTCGACTCCGAGCAGTTCACGGACCTCGTCAAGCAGCTGGGCTGCTACTGGCTGTTGCTCAACAAGACCCGACCTGATTCAGCCCATTCTTGAGGAGCTCGCATGCCCGAACCCCTTCGCGTCTTGCTCCTCGAAGACCGCGCCGACGATGCCGAGCTTCTGGTGCTCGAGCTGCGCCGGGCCGGCTATGAACCGCACTGGGTGCGCGTCGACACCATCCCCGACTACCTGGCCCAGCTCGATCAGGCGCCCGAAGTGATCCTGGCCGATTATCAGCTGCCCCAGTTCGATGCCTTGCTGGCCCTGCACCTGCTGCAGGTGCGCGAGCTGGACATCCCGTTCCTGATCGTCACCGGCTCGATCAGCGAAGAAGTGGCCGTGGAGTGCATGAAGCAAGGGGCCGCCGACTACCTGCTCAAGGATCGGCTCGCCCGGCTGGGGCAGGCCGTGGCCCTCAGTCGCGAGAAAAAACGCCTGCGCGACGCCCAGCGCAGCACCGAGGCCGCTCTCCGCGACAGCGAGCTGCGCTTCCGCCAGCTTGTCGAAAGCGTCCGCGACTATGCCATCTTCATGCTCGACCGGGGCGGCCGCATCGTCACCTGGAACACCGGCGCCCAGCGCATCCTCGGCTACTGGGCCGACGAGGTGGTCGGCCAGCACTACTCGCGCTTCACTCCCGAAGACGAACGCCACGGTCTGCAAGCGGAGCTCGACCGCGCCGTCCAGCTCGGCGGGCTGCAGCGACAGTGCTGCTGCGTGCGCCGGGACGGCAGTCGCTTCCAGGCCCATGTGGTGCTCACCCCTCTCCACGACGCCA
>JBFWSD010000857.1:0-3967 GCA_050248575.1 Gemmataceae bacterium | reverse complement strand
AGTCTGCTGGCCGAGGCCAAGGAGGCTTCCGCCCCGTGGCAAGCTGCCCTGCTCGATGGCCTGGGGCAGGGAATGCAATCGAGCCAGCGTTCGCTGTCGGGCATCTGGGACAAGCCTGGCCCGGGGCTCGAACAGGCCGTGCGCCAGGCGAGGCCGTTCTTCGACCGTGCCGCCAAGACGGCGAGCGATGAGAAGCAATCCTTGGCCCAGCGGCTGGCGGCAGTGAGGCTGCTTGGTTTTGGCCCGGCCGCGGTTGCCGAGAAGGCGCTGCCCGAGTTGCTCACGCCGGCCAATGCCGCCGAGTTGCAGCTGGCCGCCGTGCGGGCGCTGGCCGCGCAGGAGCAACCAAAGGTTGCCGAGCTGTTGCTCGAGGGCTGGGCCGGTTACAGCCCGAGCTTGCGTCGCGAGGTGGTGGAAGTGCTGTTCGCTCGCGTCGATCGCCTGGGGCAGCTGCTCGATGCCGTGGAGAAGAAGCAAGTGCAGCCCGGGCAGCTCGAGGCCACGCGCATCGAACTGCTCAAGAAACATCCCAACGCGAAGATCCGCGCGCGGGCCGGCAAGCTGCTGGCGGGCAGCATCTCGCCGGCGCGTGGCAAGATCGTCGCGGATTACCAGCCCGCTCTCGAGTTGCAGCCCGATGCGGCCCGGGGCAAGCTGCTCTTCAAGAAGAACTGTTCCGTCTGTCATCGGCTCGAAAACGAAGGAGTGGAGGTTGGGCCAGACTTGCTGGCGGCCCTGCGGAACAAGAGCCCGCAGGCGCTGTTGATCGACATTCTCGATCCCAGCCGCGAGGTCGATCCGCGTTACATCAACTACGTGGTGACGACGAAGGCGGGCAAGCAGTATACAGGGATGATCTCGGTGGAAACCCCGACCAGCCTCACCCTGCGCCGGGCCGAGAAGGCCGAGGACACCATCCTCCGCAACCAGCTCGACGAGGTGATTGCGACGAGCAAATCGATCATGCCGGAAGAGCTGGAAAAGCAGCTAGGCAGGCAGGATGTGGCGGATGTGATTGCCTATTTACTGTCCGTGGTGAGGCAAAAATAGGCAGCCTGCCCCGATCGTATGCTAGGATTCAGGGTGCGAGCTCGCCCGCGGGTCTGGAACAGGGGAGACCGCGAGGGGGAAAATGTTGGTTCCGTCGAGCAGCGTTGCGGAAAAGCGTCGCGCCTGCCGCTATGCGTGCGTACTGAGTGCCGAACGGGCCGGGAACGAGGGCTCGAGCTGTCGCGCCTGGCCCATCCGCGTGGTCAATATTTCCACGCTGGGCATCGGGATGCATGCGGGCGAGGAGCTCGAGGTAGGCACGGTGGTATCGGTGCGGCTGTGCAGCTTGACTGGAAAGTGGCTGCCCGCCGTGCGCGTGCGCGTGGTGCATGCGACCGAGCAAGACAACGGAACCTGGATCATGGGAGCGGCCTTTGCCCGTCCTCTGGAGGAAGAGGAAGTGATGGCCTTGCTGGCCTGAACGGGCAAAGTCTTTGTTGTTGACAACCTGTAGCGAAACCTGCAAGATGGATTCGGAATGTCGAGCGGAAAAGGCCGCCTCATCTTGCCGGCTAGCTCGCAAAACTCGCCGGATCCGATTCAGCCGATCATGCAGCCACCGCCCCTCAACATTGGCATGGAACCCTTCCCGGGCTACCGCCTGCTGGCGAAGCGCGGCAAGGGAGGGTTCGCCGAGGTCTGGGAAGCGGAACACAAGAACGGGAACAAGGTTGCCAATGTGGCCCTCAAGTTCCTGTCCGGTTTCGACAGCCGTTCGGCCCCGCGCGAGATCCGCGCCATCCAGATGGTCAAGCAGCTCAACCATCCCAACCTCACCAAGGTGCACCAGGTGTTGCTCCATGGCAGCTACCTGATCATCAGCATGGAACTGGCGGATGGCAGCCTGCAAGACCTGTTCGAGATCCACGTCGACGAGTTTCAGGAAACGCTGCCCGCCGACAAGATCTGCTACTACCTCACGCATGCCGCCAAGGGGCTGGATTTCCTCAACAAGCGGCAGCATTCGATCGACGGGCAGCTCGTCTCCATCCAGCACTGCGACGTCAAGCCGGGCAACCTGCTCCTGTTCGGCGAGACATGCAAGGTGACCGACTTCGGGCTGGCCGCCAGCACCTCGGCCAAGATGAAATCGCATCGCCAGGCGGGCACGCTCGACTTTGCCGCTCCCGAGGTGTTCCTCGGCCAGCTCAGCGAGAACAGCGATCAATATTCCCTGGCCATCACCTACTATTACCTTCGCACCGGGCAGATGCCCTATCCGCACATCAGCACCTTCGAACGCAACTGGCCGATGACGCGGCCCCCCGCCGATCTGTCGCAGGTCACGCCGGGCGAGCGCGCCATCATCGAACGCGGCCTGCACCGCGTGCCGCAAGACCGCTTCCCCTCCTCCACCGCCATGATGAACGAGCTCACCAAGGCGGTGCAGCGCGCCATGGGATAAACTCCGCCTCCATTGAACAAGTGGTGGAGAAGATTCAGGGAGTCTTCTCCTCGGCATCGGCCTCACCGTGGCGGCCGGAGTGGGCCTGGTCATGGCACCCAAGGAAACGTCGCAGCCATCATGAACAACGACTTCTGCATTCTGACTTCTGATTGTCTACTGCCACCTTCCTGCCAGTTCTTTGCCCGCGAGCGACAGGAACTGGGCCAGTCGCACCGTGTCGCGGCCCTGGATGGAGAGGAGGGGCATCAGCCCGAGGGCCAGGAGTTGCTGCCCGGCCTTCACGCTCAGCACCACTTCGGCACAGGGCTGCATGACAGGCTCATCATCGACCTTGTAAACATAGGCGGGCAAGTTCTCGAGCTCCTGCACCATGCCGGGCCGCAACGACCAGCCCGCGCTGGCGAAGGCCTCGCCCAGCAGGCACGCGCACGCCAGCGCCGGGTTGCCCCACAGGTTGGTCTCGTGCGCGCGGGCACATTCCTCGTCGATGGCAAACGACTCCACCTCGTCGGTCCCCGGGCCGTAGGGCAGCCGGAGCAAGAAGCGCGGCAGGGCCAAGCCGAGATAAACCGCTTCGGGCAGCTCACGCAGCGCGGTCCAGGCTTCCTGTGAATCGCTGGCGTGCAGGTCTTTCCAGCTGTCGGGATCGGCTTGCGCGGCGAACGATGGCGTACCGGCCAGCCGCGCATGCGCGGAGGCCAGGAAAGGCGCGTCGGCCGCCCGGGCGATGCGGGCGATGCGGCCCAAGAGCTCGGCGTCTTCGCGCCGGGCGTCGAACGTGTAGAGCCCGGCGACCGCGGCCCAGGGGGCCGCGCCCGGCGTGCCCACGGTTTCCTTGACCAGGATGCGAAACAGCCCGCTGTGATCGAGCTCCTCGCCGGCCAGGTCGGCAGCCAGCTCGTCGCGCGACACGTCGAGCACGGCAATCTTCAGCGTGGTGTCGGTGGGCAGCCGCTTGACCAAAAACCAGAGCCCGCGCCAGGCCGCCTCGAGCGACTGGAAGTGGGTTTGATGCAAGAGGGCACGCATCAGCCCGCTGGTGGCGCGATCGACGACGTCGGTCATCTCGGCCTGCCGCGGATTTTCCTTGGGCACGACATACGGCCCGACCACGCGTTCGAGGAAGTTGTTCCAGTCGACGCCCGCCTGCGTTTGCGCGGGCTGCTCCTCGGTGGCGGCGAACACCTCGTCGAGGAAGTCGCCAAGCTGTGTGGGGTCCACCGGCTTCGCGGGCCTGGGCGCCTTGGCCGACCAGTCGTGCAGCTTCTTGGCGGTGGCCGCGAAAGCGCTGCCGTCTTCCAGCCGCGCGCGGGTCGAGCGCAGCTTGTCGAAGATCTCCAGCTCGCGGAAGAGCCGCTCGGGCCGAAAATCGTCGAGCTCCTTGAAGCTCATGGCCACCCGGCCGCTTGCGCCCAGCGAGAGCTGCAGATCGATCTTCAGTTTGCCCATCACCTCTTCGAAGTTGTCGCGATCGAGGAGGATGGGCTTGCGGCCCGCGAGTGCTTCGCA
>JBFWSD010000856.1:0-3967 GCA_050248575.1 Gemmataceae bacterium | reverse complement strand
GCCGGTAGCGAGTGCTCCGTAGGAATGTGCGACTTCAGTTCAAAACATCCTGAAGCCGATAAGTCACGCAGTTCACTTGCACCATCCCCGTACGGAGCCGAGAGGAGGAGCCTGTACTTCGCCGCATCGCAGCCGAGTCAGTCGCGCCTCTAGCCAAGACCGCCGCCTCGCCGTCTGTAGCAAGAGCGGGGCAAAGAGGAGAACCCGTACTTTGCCGCCTGCCGACCGAGGGCTCGCGATAGCGCAGCAGCAATCGATGAACTGCCGCCGGAAAGGAATAACCACCCATGACCGAGGCAGAGTGGCTTGCCTGCGTCCATTCCGAGCCCATGCTCGATTTCTTGCAAGAGAAATTGCGCACCGAGTCTAAGCAGCCCACGGGCAAGCGCCGCAAGCTCCTCCTCTTCGCGCTGGCATGTTGCCGCCGCTGCAGGTCCTCATTCATCCCAGAAGTCGCACGGACGCCGGAATGGCTGGAAGCGTTCGTGGCGGGCCAGCTGTCTTTGGAAGAGCTGGCGCAGATCGAGCAAGAGCTGTACGCGTTCCGCGACCGCGTTGACAACGAGCTGAATTCCAGGCTGCCGTGGCGCGAGAGTTCAACCCTCTGGGGCTGCAACTTCGCGCTGTGGGGGGCCGTGAACGATGCAGTGAGCGGCGTCTGGGAGACGGCCCGGCATCTGGCTCAGGGTTTTGACCCGCCGTCGCTCGAACTGAGTGCACCGCCAGGCCCAAACACGCAAGCAGAGTTTGCCGCGCAGGCAGCCCTGTTACGGGAGATCCTGGGCAACCCCTTCCGCCCAGCGACGATCGACCCCGTCTTGCTCGACTGGCGCGACCGCACGATTCCCAAGCTGGCCCGGGCCGCCTACGACGAACGTGACTTGCCCAGCGGGCTTCTCCAACCCAACCGTCTTGCCATTCTCGCCGACGCCCTGGAAGAAGCGGGCTGCACCAGCGACGATATCCTTGGCCATCTGCGTGGCCCGGGGCCCCACGTGCGGGGCTGTTCGGTCGTCGATCTGCTCATCGGAAAAGAGTGACCCCATCGATTGTGAGACAGCAACATGGACTTCGCCTTCGACAAAGACAGCAGCCCTGCACAGCTTCTCGACAACCTGGAAAAGTTCATCGTCTTCTGGTTCGGGCCGCGCCAGCCAGAGTACGGCGTGCCTGCCGACGTGCTGGAGCAGCAACCGTTGCCCGAACCGTTGCTGCGGCTGCACGCCTTTGCCGGTCGCTGGCCGCTGCCAGGAAACAAGTACGACGAGACCATCTTCCAGAAGCAGGATCAGCTCGTCGCGCCCGAGAATATCAGGATGCTGACCAGGAGCTTGCGGATCGAGTTCTTGCTCGAGAACCAGTGCTGCTGGCGCTGTGTCACCGATGCTACCGGTGCTGATCCGCCGGTCTATTGTTCAACCGAGCGAGGGGGCCACTGGAAGAAAGTGTCTTCCTCGCTCACCCGCTTTCTCATTTCGTTCTGCCTCCAGGAGGCCGCACTCGGCTCCCGCCTGGTGCGCTGCGACAAACATCTGGAGGCCGTGTATCGGTCGGAACCGGACCGGGTCCAGCCGCTCTGGCTCGAAGGGGAGTATGTTGAAGGTCGGCTGTCGGCTCACCTCTATCGAGATGGCATCCTGGTCTTCACATCGACCCGCGGCGACTGTTACTTCTGTGCCAACGATGAGCACGCCATTCGATTCATGAACGAGAATCAGGGGGAGATCAAATCGATCCTGCTCAGTCAGCCCCCGCCGCCGCCCGAATGGCGAAGCCTGCGGCTGCAAATCGAACCGGACGGCTCGGGCGAACTGCAGATTCACGGCGACGACCGCGCGGCGTTGCCCGCCGGCACTTTGGATTTTTCTGCGGCGTGCGCGCGTTTCGGCGCCGAGTGCAACGAGGACGGCCATCGCGCGCACGATGCCTGCGCGTTTCTCACGCGGGCTGGCCAGAGTTCGGGCAAAGCGGCTTATCTGAGCGACCTGGACACGTTGTACCAGCAATTCGAATTGGCCCGGCAACGCGCCACCGACGCGTCGCCCGCGCTCCTGTCGCACTATGCGGCTTGCATCCAGCACCTGCGCGACCGGGCCAGTGGCGAGCTCGAACGCCGCTGGCAACAGGCTGCCACGCCCACGTTCCTGCTCGATCAGCTCGATTCGGGCAACAAGAGCCTGCGGCAGACGCGACTCTTGATCTCGGCCTGCTGTCGCCGGCTACACGCCCACTTGGAAGAGTCGGAGCTGCAGGCTCTCGATCACTTTGAAGAAGAGGAGGAGGCCAGGCGGTTTCTGCTGGAGATCCGTCCTGGCAAGGAGCCGGCCCCGCACTTGCAGGAGCAGGTGGCGCGTTATCACGCTCTGGAAGCGCTGAACCAGGCCGGCCGAAGGTTGAACGAAGGGTTTCCCTACGTGCTGCAACATCTCGTCACCGCCAGTGCCTTTGCGGCGGGGATGCAGGACAGCCCGGAATGGCACGCGGCTCAGGATGCCGAGCGCCAGGAGCAAGCCCGGATCATCCGCGACATCATCCGGTCGCCGTTCGGTGCGCGGGGACGCCTCGACCGCGCGTGGCTGAGCTGGTGCGACCAGACCATTCCCAGGCTGGCCCGCGCCGCCTACGACGCACGCAAGTTGCCCAGCGGGCATCTCGATGCCAAGCACCTCGCGATCCTGGCTGACGCGCTGGAAGAAGCGGGTTGCACCAGCGACGATGTGCTTGGCCATCTGCGCGGCCCGGGGCCGCACGTGCGGGGCTGCTGGGCCGTCGACCTTATCCTTTCAAAAGACCGCTGAAGCTGCGAGCGACAGACAGACCTGACACGAAGTTCTTCCCTGCCCGGCGCAGAATCAAGGGAAAACGCCACGCCCCGGTTGCGCGGCGGCGATGTCAAGGGTTCGTACCTGGGTCGGTTGCACACTTTGAGTTTGGCGATTTTTGCCCTAAGCCTCGTTCGGTTGTTGAGTAGTAGCAATTGGACAACAGGCGTCGCTGTGCAACGGAAGTGTGCAACGGGTCATAGGAGCTTGCTGTCATGACCGTCTGGCTCTCGCAACTGCGACGTTTCGTGTCCGCGCGATCCGGGCTCGCCCGGGTAGCGCAAAGAAGAAGCCCGGCTGGTGTCAGCCGGGCTTCCTCGGTGCCGCGCCTCTTGTCTCTGTCGAGGGCCTGTTCTCAGTCCAGCCCCAGTTCCCAGGACAGGGTCAGGAAAGTGGTGAGCAGCCTTTCTTGGTATGCTGCCAGGATCGCCAGGTCGAATCGTGACTCGTTCATTGCCTTCTCTACTTTCGTACTTCCCCACATGTCTCTCTACCCTTCTATGCGTAAACAGGCAGGGCTGCGGACAGCGCGCGCGAAAAAAAGTCGGAATCTTGCCCGGCGGTACGGCAGGGAAATCTTAACTCCTAATTGGATATTGAGTTACGGCAATGCGCCGGCACGGCCCTGCGATTTGCTAAACCGATACGAATTGCTGCTTCACCACGTCGTAGAGTCCCTGATCGGTGATTCGCAGTTCCGGGATGACGGGCAGGGCCAGGAAAGAGAGATACCCGAACGGGGCGTCCAGCGGGCAGCCCAGCGCCCGGGCCGCCCGATTCACTTCTTCCAGTTCGCGAATGACGTCTTCGGCCCGGTCGGTGGCCAGGAGACCCGCAACGGGCAAGGGCAGCCTGGCCAGCACCTTGCCCGCGCCGGCCACCACGAAGCCGCCCCCCAGCCGGGCCAGTTCCGCCACGCACAAACACAGGTCGCGCGGGTTGGTGCCCGCCAGAACGATGTTGTGCGCATCGTGGGCCACGGTCGAACCCAGCGCGCCATGCTGTTTCAGGCCGAAGCCGGCTACCAGGCCAAGACCCAGCTTGCCCGTGGCTTTGTGGCGTTCGATCGAGGCGGCCAGCAAAACGTCCCGCGCCGGATCGAAGGCCCAGCGGCCATCGCGCACGCACACCTTCATCGTCTCGGT
>JBFWSD010000855.1:0-3971 GCA_050248575.1 Gemmataceae bacterium | reverse complement strand
CTATCTAGACAGCATGATCCGGGCCGACGGCGGCAGCAGCGCCGCACATCGCCAGCTCCGCTTCCTGGGCGGCGAGCTGGACCATGCCCTGGCTCACGAAGACGAGTTGCTGGCCATCCTCGTGCTCGGCCCGAAGGCACTCGGCCTCTACGGCAACGACGACTTCAACTTGCTGGCCGCCTTCGCCCAGCTCACGACCCTGGCCCTCGAAAACGCGGAGGGCCACCGCACCATTGAAACGCTCAACCGCGAACTCAGCGCCAAGGTCGATAAGATCTCCGAACAGCAACGTCGCATCCTGGCCCTGCAAACCCAGCTCCGCCAACGCAATCCCGAACTGGACGGCGCCGCAGCCACGGAAACGCGGTCCGAGAAGGGCAACAACCACG
This sequence comes from Gemmataceae bacterium, assembly GCA_050248575.1. Taxonomy (GTDB): domain Bacteria; phylum Planctomycetota; class Planctomycetia; order Gemmatales; family Gemmataceae; genus JBFWSD01. The sequence goes on along the minus strand of JBFWSD010000855.1, from coordinate 3,582 downwards.
ATCAGTTCGGCATCCTTGGCTCGAGCCGGGCCATCTCCCAGCTCCTGCAACTCGTCCGCAAGGTATCGGCGACGCCGTCGGCCGTTCTCATCCGCGGCGAAAGCGGTACGGGCAAAGAACTGCTCGCCCACGCGCTGCACGTCAACAGCGAACGAGCACGCAAGCCGTTCGTCAAGGTTCACTGCGCGGCCCTGTCGCCCGGGCTGCTCGAAAGCGAACTGTTTGGCCACGTCAAAGGTGCCTTCACCGGCGCCCATCGCGACAAGGTGGGCCGCTTCGAACTCGCCAACAGCGGCACCCTCTTCCTCGATGAGATCGGCGATATCGATCTCGACGTCCAGACCAAGCTCCTCCGCGTCCTGCAAGAGAAGACCTTCGAACGCGTCGGCTCCAGCACCACCATCCAGGTGGACGTGCGCATTGTCGCAGCCACCCATCAAGACCTGGAAGGGCTGATCGAAGCGGGCCGCTTCCGCCGCGACCTCTACTATCGCCTCAAGGTGATCGACCTTTATGTGCCGCCGCTGCGCGAACGCCGCGAGGACATCCCCGAGCTCGTCCTGCACTTCTTGAGCCGCTATGCCAAGCAGTGCGGCAAGCCCGTGGCCCAGGTCGACGACGAGGCGCTGATGCTGCTCAAGTCGCATCGCTGGCAGGGCAACATCCGCGAGCTCGAAAACGTGATCGAACGCGCCGTGGTGGTGACGGAAGGGCCAAGCATCTCGGTGGCCGATCTGCCCCTCGAATTGAAACAGACCGACATCCCAGACTTCGTCGAAGAAGAAAGGGACGAGGCGCCAGCACCGCTCCTGGGTGGAGGCGTCGCCATGGAGCGTGCCCAGCGAAATCGGCAAGAGCGCGAACGCCTGGTCCGCGCGCTGGCGGCCGCGGGCGGCAACAAGGCCGAAGCCGCACGCGCGCTCGGGCTGGCACGGAGCACACTCATCAGCCGCTTGAAGAAATTCGGGCTAAGCTAGGAAGAGTAGCTGTGTCGGAAACGCGCCGACGACGCTTCTATTGCCACATCAAGAACTTACAACACAGCCACACACCCAGATATCAACATAGTCTTTTGCGACCGTTATGTAGCCAAACTGCACACGAAAAATCCGCACTTCGTTGAGCGTTGCCGCACAATACCTTCCGAACGAAAATCGGCAGCTGCTTAACAGCTGCATACTTTTCCATTGACAGCTGCTGAAAAGACGGTAACCTCTCCTCTCAGCATCGGGAGACCGATCTCGCACTTTCTCGAATGGATTGAAGACGGAAGACCGATTGATCAACTCGATTGACACGGAGGTTCACCCCACTTCACAACCAAGAAACTGCAATCATCGTCCGTGGGATGCGCGATACAGTTTCGAGCAGTGCCCGCCCAGGGCCAAGGATGGCCCCCGACAGGCGACCAAGGACAGGCGAGGGTCGAGAGTAGGGACAGGTGCCGCGTCCATCTCTTCAGCGGCACTGTTCGAAGCTGAATAGAGGGCAATGATCTCGCATGGAGGCGGGAGCCCTGAGAATGCAACCGGCTGCAGCATGGATTGCTGCAGCCGGTTTTTTTTCCTGCCTTGATCACGCCTCGTCGGAGAAGGTCTCGATGATGCCGAGGACCTGGCAGCCCTCTTCTTCGAGCAGGTCCCAGCAAGGGGCATGATCGGGTGTGTGCCGCGCGTCGCAGACGAGAATGCTGGCATCGCACCACGCGGCCCAGCGGGCTCCCGTGCCGAACAACGAACCGCCGTCAAGAATGACCAGATCGAAGTCATTCCGATGCTGCGACATCCACACGCGCAGGGCCGGCTTGGCGAGCAGGTCGTTCGGGTCGTCCACCGGTTGCTTCAGGGGCAAGAGCGCCACGAGTCGCTGCGGATCCGCGTAGCGCAAGGGCTGAGCAAAAGAACAGCGGCCCCGCAAGGCTTCTTCCCAGCCCAGCGTGACGCGGCCACAGAGTTTCTGGGACAGGCCCGCGCCACCAAGATCGGCATCGATCAGCAGGACCGACATCTCGGCAGCGGCAGCCTGCGCCAGGGCCAATGCCAGCGTGCTGGTGCCGACGCGGCCCCGATTGCCCGTGAGCAGCAGCAACGCGCCCGCTTCACCGCTCGCATGCCGGCGGGCACGCCGGGCTATATCGCGAAGTCGGCCACCTACCGCGCGGACGAGCTGATCAGCGAGCTCGAGGGCGGCGGCAGCCTGCTCGCGCACCGGAGGAATCATCTCGACGACGGTAGCAATCTGTGAGTTCACAGCTCCCCCTCATCCAGCGGAACGATGTCGGGGAGAAGTTCGGCCTGGATGCCAGTTGGTTCGGTCTGAGGCGCCACTGCCCCGTCAAGTTCATCTTCGACTGGTTCTCCAGGGGCGGGCAAGATCATCACCTCGCCCATCTCAACGGGGGGAGGTTCTTGCTTCCGCGTGTTCGGCAACGTGCATACATACCAGTATGCCGGTGCGACAACGACCAGCAGGAAGATCGCGAACGTCAGGGTCGGTCGGCGTTCGCGCTTTCGACTCGGTGGAACGGGCAAACTGGGAGAAGCAACCCGGGCGATCGGCGGCTTTGCGACCACGGGCTCGGCTTCGCTCACACGCAGACGGGGAATGCGCAACAGCACCGGAAAGGCAGGTGCGGCCACGCGCGGGGCCAAATCTTCCTGCCCAGATGGGACTTGCGACCGGGTTGCATCATATAATGGCATCGATATCACCTTGACCCACACCCGCCCGTCAAGAGATATTCATCCCAGGGTGCCGGACGCGACTGCTTACGCCAAGAAGTATCCAGTCGCAAGGCCAATTTGGGTTCGGAGGGGCAATCGTTCGCCATGGCCTTTGCCCGCTTTACCTTTCTTCCCCGGTTGGAGTACAGGGAATGGCAATGTTTACGTCGGTGCAATCGAGCACGCGCGAACGCCTCGAAGAGCTGCTCGCCGAACGCATCCTGGTCCTCGACGGGGCCATGGGCACCATGATCCATGCCCGCCAGCCCGGCGAGGAAGATTACCGGGGCGATCGTTTCCGCAACCACAGCAAGCTGCTCAAGAACTGCACCGAAGTCATGGTGCTGACTCAGCCCGCGCTGATCGAGGAGATCCACCGCGCCTACCTCGAGGCGGGCGCGGACATCATCGAGACCTGCTCGTTCAACAGCAACGCGCTGTCGATGGCCGACTTCGATCTGCAAGACAACGTTTTCGAGCTGAACAAGGCTGCCGCGGAGATCGCCCGCCGGGCGGTGGATAGCTTCAACGCCATCGATCCCGACAAGCCGCGCTTCGTGGCGGGCAGCATCGGGCCAACCAACAAGACCCTGAGCATCTCGCCCGACGTCAACGACCCCGGCTTCCGCGCCACCACCTTCGAGGAGATGGCCGACGCTTACTACGAACAAGTCGACGGCCTTGTGCAAGGGGGCGTGGACATCCTGCTCGCCGAGACCGTCTTCGATCCGCTCAACCTGAAGTGCTGCCTCTATGCGGTGGATCGCTACTTCGAGGATAACCAGCTGCAATTGCCCGTGATGATCTCGGTGACGATCTTCGATGGCGGCCGCACTCTAACGGCCCAGACTCTCGAGGC
>JBFWSD010000854.1:0-3976 GCA_050248575.1 Gemmataceae bacterium | reverse complement strand
CCGTTGTTCTGGATCTCGACATAGAAATCATCGCCGAAGAGCTGGTGATACCAGACAGCCAGCTGCTTGGCTTCTTCCCGCTGGTCCTTGAGGATGAACTCGCTGAACTCGCCGGAGGCACAGCCCGACAGGCAGATGATCCCTTCGTGGTGCGCTTCGAGGAGTTCCTTGTCGATGCGCGGGACGTAATAGTAGCCTTCGAGGAAGGCGATGGAGGCCATCTTGATCAGGTTCTTGAAGCCTTGTTCGTTCTTGGCGAGCAGGGTGAGGTGCCAGGCAGCGTCGCCGCGGCGGCGGCCCTCGCGTTCGTGGCGTTTGCCCGTGGCGACGTAGGCTTCATAGCCGATGATCGGATTGATGCCGGCGGCCTTGCATTCCTTGTAGAACTCGATGGCCCCGTAGAGATTGCCGTGGTCCGTGAGGGCAATGGCATTCATGCCCAGCGACTTGGCATGGGCCACCAATTCCGGCACGCGGCTGGCGCCGTCGAGAAGACTGTAGTGCGTGTGACAGTGCAAATGAACGAAGGGCCGTTCCGACATCGGTCGTGCATCCGTGAGACAACGATGTAACTGGTACCGATGCGGGGATTGTAGCAGATCGAGCGCGGCAGTTCGATGCCTTCCGCGCTGGGAGAGCTGTCGTGCAGCTCGCTAGCTTGCTCCGGCGCGCCAGCTGATGCTCAGCTGCTCTTCTTGGCTTTTTCCTGCCCCGTCAGCTCCATGACGAAGAGCGGAGAGTAGTTGCCCGGGTATTCGTTGTTCTTGAGGTTGCGGCCGTTGCCGTTGCTGCCCGCGTTGGTGGCTGCGACCACCAGGCGATTGCCGTCCGGATGCATTGCCAGCGAATGGCAGTTCGGCATCTTGGTGGAGAGGAAGAAGGGCTTGTCGGCGGTCAGTTCATGGAGGAAGAACTTGCCCGTGCCCGGGTTGCCGCTGGTGACCGCCAGCACGAAGCCTTCGGGATGCAGGTGCAGATCGTAGACGAAGGCGTCGCCGTCGGCACCGACCTGGATGGTGTGTTGCAGCTTGCCGCTGGCAAAATCGAAGACCAGGATGGTCGGCGTGCCCTGCACGTTGCCGCCGCTCTTGGGGGCCGTGCCGGCGCAGGCGAAGAACTTGCCCGTCTTGTCGAACTCGAGGCGGCGAACGCCGCCCACCTCTTGCAGGCGCGACAGGCGATAGAAGATGCTGCCGTCGAAACTGCGCGTGACCTTGCCCGCGGGCAGCTCCCACTGCTTCACCACGCCTTTCAGGTCGCCGGATATCAGAGACTTGCCGTCGGGATGAAAGTCCACCGCGAAGACGTCGGTGTCGTGGCCGCTCAAGTCTTGAATCTTCTTGCCGGTGGCCGCATCCCAGATGCGGACGGCCCGGTCGAGCCCGCAGGTGGCCAGGAACTTGCCGTCGGCCGAGACCGCCACGCAGCGAGCCCAGCCGTTGTGTGCTTCCTTCACGGTCCAGAGCGGTTTCGCTTCCTTGTCGAGGTAGTTCCAGGCGCAGAGCATGCCCCACGAGTCGGCGGAGTAGAGTACGTTGCCTGCCGGAGCAAAGGCCAGGGCGCCGACCCAACCATGATGGCCTTGCAGCGCGGGCAGGTCGCTCCAGTCGTCGACGTTCCAGCGGCGAATGCTGGCGTCGTTGCCCCCCGCGGCCAGCACCTTGCCGCACGGGCTGAAGCGCACGATGCTCAGCTGCCGGTCCGGCTTGACGACCTTCACGTCCTTCGGCTGAAACCGCTCGGCAAGTTTCGCGTTCATCGCTGTCTCCTAGGCGATCAGTTCCTTCACGGGCTGGCAGTCGTCATGGGCGATGGGCAAGGGCTGCCCGGCGTTGTCGTACTCCACCTTGGCGGTGTCGATGCCCAGCAAGCTGAACCAGGTGTGAAACATGTGGCCGATGTCCAGCTCGTCGCTCGAGACAAAGGTGCCCGCGTCGTTGGTCTTGCCGACGACGACGCCGCGCTTCGCGCCGCAGCCCGCCATCGCCAGGCTCCAGGCTTCGGGCCAGTGATCGCGGCCCACGTGGCCGTTGATGCGCGGCGTCCGGCCAAACTCCGACATCAACACCACCAGCGTGTGTTCGAGGTGCCCGCTCGCCGCGAGGTCCTCGATGAAGGCGGCAAACGCCTGGTCCACCTTGGGCACCAGGTGCAAGTGGCCGTTGAAGTTGTCGCCGTGCGTGTCCCAGCCGTACGAGTTCACCTTGATGAAGGTGACGCCCGCTTCCACGAAGCGGCGGGCCAGCAACATGTGCCTGCCAAACTCGTGCGTGCCGTAGCGCTCCAGGTCGCGGGCGGGCAGCTTCGACAGATCGAAGAGATCGAGACGCTTGCGCAGCTGTTCGGCCATGTCGAAGACGTAGCTGTTGGCTTCGGCCCACTCCTTGCGACGCCGCTCGGCATAGCGGCGATCGAGCTTGGCACGCAGCTCGTTGCGTTCGGCGTTGTCTTCCGCCGTGATCGAGTCGGGCAACACCACGTTCTCGGGAGGCTGGCCATCCCCGAAAGCGAGGGCGCCATATTTTGGCCCAAGGAAACCGGCGTCTTTGTAAATGAAGCCGCCCGAGCCCGGTTTGATCCAGACATACGGGGGCAGCCCGCTATCGCCCGGGCCGAGCAGCTTCGCGACGGCCGAGCCCAGGAACGGATAGGTGACGCCGCGATTCTTGGGATCGCCGCGCTGAATGCGGCCCACTCCGGCCGAATGCGAGTTGTCCTTGGTACACAGACTGCGCACGACAGCGAGATGGTGCATCTGCTTCGCGGTCTGGGGCAACAGCTCGCTAACGTGGACGCCGGGCACCGAAGTGGCAATGGCCCGGAATGGCCCGCCAAACTGGGTGTTTGGCTTCGGGTCCCAGCTCTCGAGCTGGCTGATGCCGCCATCCAGCCAGATAAAGACCATCTGCTTGCGTTTCTTCTTCACCTCGGCGGCGAGAGCGGGCGACAGAAGACTACCCAGGCCGGCGCCCCCCACGCCGGCCGCGGCCACGCTGCCCAGCCATTGCCGGCGCGACAGCCGATGTTCTTTCGATCCACAAGCGCGGTGTCGGCTCATGAAACCCCCTGTTTCGATTGCAGATTTTTGATTGCAGATTGCAAGATTCGGAATGCAAGCATTTCGAATCTTGCAATCTGCAATCAAGAATCTGCAATCAAAAACCTGCAATCAAAAATCTGCCATCGTCTCTAGTGGTTGACGCAGAACTCGGTCGACGCCAGCAAGGCCCACACCAGGTTGGCGATGGCCTTGTCGCGCCGGTCCTTGTTCTTCGCCAGGTATGCGGCTGCTTCTTGCTTTTCTTCCGGGGCGGGCTCACGCGTCAGCACCGCCATATATGCCTCGTCGGCGATCTTGTCGTCGGGCAACTTGCCGAGACGGTCGAGCAAGTTGCCCGTTTTCGGCGTCAGCAGTTTGAGCACCGTGGCATCGTTGGACACAAAGAGGGCCGACGCGAGAGAAGGGGCAAACTCCTCCTCGGGTTCGCGCGGCGGATTCGCGAAGGCCTTGACGAACTCTGCCTCGAGGGCCGCCCGCGCCTTGTCGTCGTTGGTCGGCTCAGCGGTGGCAACCAGCACGCTGGCCGCGAGCTGTTCGGCGCACAGCCTCTTCTCGTGGGCCGTCAAGAACGTCGTCGGCTCGAAACGCTCCTGGCCCGCGGGCAGGATGCTCGAACGCTGATAAGTCGCGCTCAGGGCAATCTCACGCAAAAGGTATTTCATGTCGAACTTGTGGGCAGCGAACTCACGCGCCAGCAAATCGAGCAGCTCGGGATGCGAAGGCGGGTTCGCCGCATGACTAAGATCGAGCGGATGGACGATGCCGCGGCCCAGCAACACGTACCACAAACGATTCGCCATGTTGCGGGCAAACGCCGGATTGTCCCCGGTCGGCAGCTGTTCGGCCAGCTTCGCCAGCGGGCTGAACTTCGGCACGCCCGGAAATTTGGTCTTCTTGTCGGGGGGCTGCGCATAT
>JBFWSD010000853.1:0-3989 GCA_050248575.1 Gemmataceae bacterium | reverse complement strand
AGTCTATCCAAAGGCGTCGACGGCTTCTCCACCTCGGAATGGGCTGACTTCTCCTCCAACAGCGGCTGGTCCCCACAACTCGTCGGCGACTTCGACGGCGACGGCCTCGACGACATCGCCAACTACTACGCCGGGAACGGTACGTGGTGGGTGAGCATCTCGACCGGCTCCAGCTTCACCACCTCGCTGTGGGCCCACTTCTCCACCGGATCGGGCTGGAAAACGCACGTCGTCGGCTACTTCAACGACGACGACCTTGCCGACATTGCCAGTTTCCATCCGTCGAATGGCACCTGGTGGGTCAGCCTCGCAAAACCGGGCGGCGGCTTTATCACCTCACTGTGGGCTGACTTCTCAACCAACTCCGGATGGGAGGCGCAGCGCGTCGGCGACTTTAACGCCGACGGCCTGGACGACATCGCCAACTTCTATCCAGGCAACGGCACGTGGTGGGTGAGTCTCTCCAACGGTACGAACGGTTTCTCCACGTCGAGTTGGGCCGAATTCGCCGGCACTGGCTGGACGAGCCAGCAGGTCGGCGACTTCAACGGCGACCGCATCGATGACATCGCCAGCTTCAACACCATCAACGGCGCCTGGTGGGTGAGCGTCTCGAACGGCGTCGGCGGCTTCGCCACCTCGCAGTGGGCCAGCTTCGCCACGAAATCAGGCTGGTCCGTACAAGTCGTGGGCAATTTCAACGGCGACACCTACGATGACATCGCCAACTTCCATTCGTCGAATGGCACCTGGTGGGTGAGTCTAGCGATGCCAGCTGCGCCGCTGACGTTGAACGTGCCCGCCATCGCGCCAAGCGTCGGTGCCGCCAACCTCACCCGCGCGCAACTCGACGCCACGCTCGCGCAAGCCTTGCAGATCTTCGCCGACCTGGGAGTGTCGCACGCCAACATGGCGAGGCTGAATCAACTCGCTTTCACGATCACCGATCTTGGCGGCGCCACGCTCGGCCAGAATGGCCGGCGGCTCGTCACCCTCGACGTGAACGGCGCAGGCTACGGCTGGTCGCTCGACGACGCGGTCGCTGACGAAAAAGTGGATCTGCTCTCGGTGGTGCTCCACGAACTGGGTCACGAGCTTGGCCTGGAGCACGAAGAAGCCGGCTTCATGGCCGGAATGATCGGCCTGGGAGAGAGGCGATTGCCGGCGGCCGAGGAACTGGACGCCTATTTCGAGCGGCTACGGTGACCGGAGCGAGAAACCTGCCAATGGCATTGTCGCTGGCATGGCACGTCGGGCGATCTCAAACCGAGTTGATGGGCAGCGGATAGCGAACAGCAAGTGGACTATTCGTGTCGATTCGTGGTTCATCAATTCTCGCACATGAAAATCGACACTGGTGCCCGAGAAACGAGTGCTCGCCTTCGATGTTAATGGCTGTTCGACCACGTCGTACACAATTGATGTCGTCCTTCCCATCCAGGTGTGATTGCCGTTTTGCCATCGTAGCCGTCCCGTCCCATTCTGGATGACCAATCGAACTACACCACGCTGACGCTGGAATCTACCCAACCTGCCTGGACATTGCTCTCCATTCGATGCGGCGTGGTGAATCGTTTACGAATGTAGCGAAACTACTGCTTTTTCCTCCTGCAATACCATTCTACTGGTCGAAAACACTACAGTCGGGTCGCGCACTGCGCGCAGCGTCCTTCATGTCGTGCGGCCCTGGGGTAAAGAAGTGCGTGGCGCGTGCCTGTATTTGCGGAGTAGATCGTGCGATTCCGCTTCTTAGCCCTCATTTGCCTGATGGTCATCGGCGCCAGCATCAGCGGCTGCACGACTGTGAGACAGTTTGTAAAGAGCGGTTTCAAGGTAGGGCCAAACTTCGCGCCACCGCCGGCGCCGGTGGCGGACACCTGGACGCATGCCGACGACGCACGCGTGCAGTGCGTTTCCGCCAATCCCTGTCAGTGGTGGTCCGTCTTCGATGACCCGGTGCTGGATGGCTTGATTTGCACCGCCCACGCGCAGAACCTCAATCTGAAGAAGGCGGCATTCCGCATTCAAGAGGCACGGATCGGCCGCAACAAGGAGGCAGGAAACCTGCTGCCGCAGATTCAGGCAAATGTGACTGCCTACAACCACGGCATGATCAGCGATAATCTCACCCAGGGAGCTTTCCCGCGCAACTTCGACAACTGGTTTCATGGCTTCATCGCTTCCTGGGAACTCGATATTTGGGGGAAGATTCGGCGAAAGATCGAATCGGCCAGGGCGGATCTGGCCTCGTCCGAAGAAGACTATCGCGACGTGCTGGTCATCTTGCTCTCCGATGTGGCCACGAACTATGTGCGGCTACGGGCCAATCAGCAGCGACTCGCCTATGCATTACGCAACGTGGAACTGCAGAAGGGCACCCTGAAAATCGCGCGGCAGCGCTTCGAGGCCGGCAAGGCGCCGGAGATGGACTACCAGCAAGCACGGATCAATCTCAACCAGACCGAATCGACCATACCTTCCCTGGTTACCGGGATCTGGGAAGCGAACAACAGGCTGTGTGTGTTGCTGGGTGAGCCCATCCACGAGCTCAACCTGGGCGATGAATGTGCACCGATTCCATCAGCCCCCAATGAAGTCGTCGTGGGTATCCCTGCCGATCTGTTGCGCCGGCGCCCAGACGTGCGGAAGGCGGAACGAGACGCCGCCTCCCAGTGCGCACAGATCGGTGTCACCGAAGCCGACTTCTTGCCCGCCATCTCGATCGCAGGGTTCCTCGGGTACGCGTCGAACGAGTTCGCACAACTCTTCCAGTCGTCGAGCCTGACGGGATTCATCTCGCCCAGCTATACCTGGAGGATGCTGAACTATGGTCGGCTGCTGGCCAACTACCGCATCGAGAAGACCAAGTTCGAGCAACGCATCCTGGAGTATCAACAGCAAGTGTTGCGGGCCGGGGAGGAAGTGGAAAATGCGATGGTTGCCTATTTGCAGGCGCAGGCACAGGCGCGTTCCCTCCAGGAAAGCGTCGACGCCGCCACGCGCTTTACCGACCTGGTTTTCAGTCAGTATCAGGAAGGAGCCATTGATTTCGACCGGGTATTCAACGCCCAGAAGACCCTCGTCCAGCAACAGGACCGCTTGGCCAGTGCCCAGCAGGACGTCGCCTTGAATCTGATCAAAGTCTACCGGGCCCTGGGAGGAGGATGGGAAGTATTTGAGTGCGCCGACCATGACAGCGGCTCATCCCCCGTTTGTGAACAACCGGTCGACGAACAACCAGTTGTTGACGTCCCCGTCGACGAGCAACCGGTCGATGACCTTCCCGCCGATGATCCATCGGCCGATGACATTCCCGTCAATGAACAACCCGCCGATGACGATGTCAGCGTGAAACCGCGCGGGGAACGCCCTGCGGATGCGACTTACGAGGAATCTCCTTCGGATACTATCCAGTTCCCAGAACCGACGGACGATTGACTCAGCCATCACCGCGCTGGCCATTCGCCACTTCCTCGATGGCCTGACAGGTAGCGTCCACAGAGTCACCGTCGCGGAATCGGCCGGCAATCGATCGACATCGTTCCTGGATAGCGGGCGAGTTGAGTAGCTCCTGAATGGCCCGGGCTGCTGCCGCGGGCTGGTACGCGCGAGGCCGGAGCGTCAAACCAACTCCCAGCCGTTGTAGAATGGCGGCATTGTCAGGCAAATCAAGAGCGATCGGCACACTCAACTGTGGAATTCCTGCCCGCAATGCTTGCGCCAGGGTGCCAATGCCTGCGTGATGGACGAATGCTGCGGAGCGTGGCAGGATCTGCGAAAACGGAACGTAGTCAAAATGGCGCACTCCGTCCGGCAGCCGAACCGGCACCTGGTCGGCGAACCTCGTCAGTAATGCACCTCTGCAGATCAACAAGCGACAAGCCTCAACAGACGTCTGGAAGAAGTCGCGGCAATGCGCCTTGGGGGTGCCCGCCGTGAAGACGATTGGCGGCTCCCCTTCGGTAAAGAACTCCAATACGCCGGTCGGC
>JBFWSD010000852.1:0-3990 GCA_050248575.1 Gemmataceae bacterium | reverse complement strand
AGCCATCGACCTTGCTCTTCTCGGTGCCCGGGCCAGCCAGCCTGGCTTGCAGGTCGGCCAGCTCCTTGTCTTCCGCGTCGGAGCGCTTGCCCTTGCCGTTGAGCTCGTCGTAGCGCTTGATCTCGGCCACGTAGGCGTCGCTCTTGCGGAAGAGGTAGTAGGTGAGGGCATGGATCTCGGCTTGCGGGAAGCCTTCCTGCCCGGTGCCCTTGAGGGCTTCTTCATCGTTATTGGCCTGGTGGTAGAAGTGGGGCATGCGCGTGGACGCGCGGAAGTCGCGCGGGTTGTCGATCCACTGCCGCACCCAGGTCTCGTTGGTTTTCTCGGTGATGCGCTTGAGGCTCGGGCCGACCTTGCGCTGCTTGCCGGGCGGATTGGCCGGGTCGGACATGGCCTTCACGCGGGCATCGGCAGTGAGGAAATCGAGGGCGGGCCAGGGCTCGAGACGCAGATCAGGACCGACGTCGCGGCCCCCTTTCATGCCGTGAATCTCGTGGCAGCCGAAGCAGCCATTGAGACGGACGAGGTTGTAGCCCGCGGTGACCTTGGCGCCCGGGGCCGGCACGCGCTCGCCGTTGCGATACTCATAAAGCTCGCCATTGGGCAACAAGCTGGTGACCTGGTGATGGCACTTCAGGCAGGACGACTCGATGTACCGCTTGGGCAGCATCGGATAGTCCCAGTAATGGTTCGAGTGCCAGTGTTCGGCGTTCACCCAGTTCTGGCGGGTGGGATAGTCGTTGGGGAAGTGCGAGGCGTTGTAGAAGTCGGTGCCGGAGCCCTGCCCTTCGTGGCAGATGGTGCAGCCGAACCGTTCGGCCCGGTGCGGGCTCTCCGGGTGGGCAAACAGATCGAGGCGTGGATGGGAAGCGTACTCGTTGATCTGGGCGTTGGACAGCTTCACCGTTTCCAGCGTGCTGGGCAGATCGCTGACGGAGAACGAATGCTCGAGCATGGGCAGCTTGTTGCGGCGATCGGCCAGCAGTTCGCGGGCGTTCTTGATGCGGCCCAGCTGTTCGGCCGAGGGGGCTTCGGTCAAGGCACGCAGCGTTGGCTTGTCGTAGCCCGGGCGATCGATGCCCTGGTGGCAGGTCGTGCAGCGATCGTAGCGGGTCACGTACTTGAAGTTGTAGTTGATGGGCAGGCTCTCCAGCGTGATCTGCTGGATCTTGGTCGGCGGGGCGAAGGCGTCGACCACGGGCATGGAGCGGACGCGGTCCCCCATGGTCCATTGCTTCTGGGCCGTCAGCTTGGCGAAGCGGTCGAAGTCCTCGGTGAGTTCCTTGAGACGGGTCTCGGCGGCGACGGATTCCTTGACCGCCTTGGCGCCGGCATCTTGCTTCTCTTTGATCTTCTTTTCCAGCTCCTCGACCTTGGTCTGTTCGGCGAGGTAGGCCTCGCGCAGCTTGGCGACCTCGGCATTGAGTGCATCGACGCGGGCTTGCAGGGTGGGCAGGAGCTTGTCGCCCGACTCGAGCCCGTTGCGCTGATCGATGGCGATGTTGTAGAGGCTGACCTTGGAATCGAGATCGGCCTTCAGGGCCTGGGCGCGGTCCTCGGCCCGCTTCTTGGCGGGCAGGTCGCTCTTGATGCTGGCCTCGATCTCTTTTTCGGCCTGGTTACGCGCCTTGAGCTTCTCGTCGAGGTCCTTGACGGCCGCGTCGATCTGTTCCTTGCGGGCGTCGTCGGGCAGCAGCCCGATCATGTCGCGCTGGGCCATGGCCACTTCCACGTCGCGGAAATCGCGCTGCTGCACCTTGTAGGCGCGGAAGTAGTCCTGGGCAAACATCCAGATCACGGACAGCAGCATCAGCACGCACGAGACACCGAAGACGATGTCGAGCGTGTTCTGATTGCGATAGGTTTTGTCGGTGGCGGCCATGTAGCTTCCTACCAGCTAGATATTGAAGAAGTATTCCGGGATATAAATGATGTACTTCAGGTTGAAGGCCCAGCGCAGCACCATCTTGATGGGCAGCGCCGCCATGAACAGGATCAAGGTCATCAGCGTCATGTAGCGGACGAAGCCCATCTTGATGAAGAAGTCGCGGAAGATGGTCTTGGCACACAAGGGCGGCACCAGCAAGAAGTAAGCCAGCACCAGCAAGATGCCCGGCATCTCGCGGAGCAAGATGCCGAAGATGCCCTGCCCTTCGGGGAAGAGCACGCCCATGGGCAGCCAGAACATGTCGGACAGGTTGACGTTGTTCAGGGGCAAGACCTTGTGCGGATCCCAGTACTCGAACGGGCCAAAGAAGTTCCAGTTCGGCCCGCGCAAGAAGGTCCCCAGCACGATCAGCGTACACCAGAGCACAATGAACCCGAACAGGAACGTGCCCACGGCGAACTTCCGTTCGGCGAAGGTGTAGTAGCCGTTGCCTTTCTGATTGAAGTCGATGTAGGGGATGGCGACCAGGCCAATGATGATGAAGGTGGGCAGCACCACGCCGGCCATCCACGGATCGTAATAGACCAGCATTTCTTGCAGCCCGAGGAAGTACCAGGGGGCCTTCGACGGGTTGGGCGCCTTGGCCGTGGTGGCGGGCTGTTCGAGCGGGGCCTTCAGCAGCACCGACCAGACCACCAGCAAGAAGGTGACCGCGATCATGGCGATCAACTCGGTGTAGACCAGGTCGGGCCACACCAGCACCTTTTCATCTTCTGACTTCTCCACGGGGGGTTCGCCGTTGGCGATGCGCTCATCGTTGATGACCGCCTTGCGGAAGGCCAGCCAGGTGAAGAAGCCCACCGTGAAGATCAGGATCACGATCGGCACGTTGTCGGCCTTGGTGATGATCAGACGGAAGTTGGGATCGGTGAGCGACCAGCCGGAGCCCAGCAAGAAGATATTGAGGCTGGCCCAGGCAACGATGGGCAGCGTGAAGAACTTGCGGAAGCGAATGAAGATGAAGAACAGCACCACCGAGCTGGTGGTATAGAGGATGGGGCCCAGCTGCCCGCCCATGGCGCCCATGACCTGGGTGGTGAAGTCGCGGAAGCGCGCCGACAGCACCCAGTCGGCCCCGGCGGCGTAGGCGATGCCGTGCACGAGGAAGACGGCGGCCACGATGGTCCAGAGGAGGGCCTGCCCGACGGCCTTGGGCGAGCGCCCGTAACACTGGTAGAGGGCATAACCCACGTTCATCACGGCGACCAGGATGTAGAAGACAGCCAGCCCGGTCTTGGTTGCGTGATCGAGGCCGGATTCGAGGCCATGCATTCTTGGCTTCCTTCAGATCGCGCCGCGCTGAGGCTGCGAGCCAGCGGCGACAGGTCCCCTGTTAATCCCTACGCAACCGGGCCAACGCACAGTTCGGCCCGGGACATGTCCCTCATCTCAGAGAGCGCCGCTGATGCCGCCATCCTTGCGCACGCGCCAGAAATGGATGGCGATCAGCACTCCCACCGCGAGTGGGATGGCCACGCAGTGCAAGACGTAGAAGCGTAGTAACGTCTCGCCGCCCACGAAGCGGGCTCCTAACAACAGATAGCGGGCATCCGAGCCCGAATGGATCAGATCCACGTCGCCTACTTTCAAGAGCTTGGCGCCTGGCCCTTCGTAGCCGACGAACGGCGTGGCCCGGGCCATGTTGCTGCCCACGGTGATGGCCCAGATGGCCAGCTGATCCCAGGGCAGCAGGTAGCCCGTGAAGCTCAGCAGCAACGTTAATACCAGGAGGATGACACCCACCCCCCAGTTGAATTCTCGCGGCGGTTTATAGCTGCCCGTGAGGAAGACACGGTACATGTGCAGCCAGATGGTGATGACCATGGCATGGGCCCCCCAGCGATGCAACTCGCGCAAGACGCCGAGGGTGGCCACATCGCGCAGGGCCAGGATGTCGTTGTAAGCGTGTTCGAGCGTGGGCCGGTAATAGAACATGAGCAACACGCCCGTCACCGTTTCCACCAGGAACAGGAAGAAGGTGATGCCGCCCATGCACCAGGTGTACGAGAGCGAGATGCCGCTCTTGCGCACCGACACGGGGT
>JBFWSD010000851.1:0-4007 GCA_050248575.1 Gemmataceae bacterium | reverse complement strand
CGACGAAGACGACGTCGAGATCCGTGCCATCTTCGACGAGCGCCAGGTGCCGCCCGACGCCCGCTGCGACACCTGCAATCGCCTGATCACAGGAGAGAGAGTAGCGGAGTAATCCTTCACTTCGTCGCCCAACGTATGCACTTGAGCCGTGGCTGCACAGAAGAATGGCGCGAGCTTATCCAAACATCATCAAAGTGCTGGCCGCAGGGATGCTGACAAATTCGCAACCCAATTCATAATTGATGCCAACGGGGCGGCAGTTCTTCACACACACCTTGATCCAGGCGGTCGTCTTGTCTGACTGTGATGATGGCATTCAACGGAAATGCCTTGGAGATCGCCAGACACAGGCCGCGGGGCGAACGATCCAGCACCAACCCCTGCTGCGACGACTTCAGTTGCTCATCGCTCACGAGAATGTCGACCGGGTTCCCCTGTCGCCGTAGTGCGGAGCGCAGATCCTTACGGACCGGTTGCTCGATGATCACGGGCCGTTGCAATCCGGACTGCGGCCTCGGATTGGTCAGCAAGTACAGCGAAAAAAGTACGAGCACGACGCCGCCAATGAGAACAGGCAATACCCAGACAGGCCATTGCGACATGTCTAGCAACGTATTCGTGTCCATTCCCTGGAAAAAATCCTGCACGTTTTGGCCAGACATGGTTTCACCTCCTGGGGATGGAAGTTTGCTACCTGAATAACGTGGGGATGTGACAGTTGCAATCCATGATGTCGCCCCTAGAGGATGGCGGCGCGGAGGGTGGTCCCCGAACCGCCCTCCTGCCTCCGCTGGGTTCGATTACCGCCACCACCGTTCATCCACCTCAGGCTCAGTGGCCGTCACAATTGCGCAAGATTTTTTTGCGGTATCTCAGCCGCGGCGACACTATGTAGGGTAGACAGCACCAGAATCGGGACTTATCGACATGAGCCGCCTCGACCGCCACGGGCTACTGGACCAGCTGCAGCGCTGGCTGACAACGGAAGCCGACGATGCGACGCCGGACGCCGTACTCCTCGAGCGTTTTGGTCTTTCGGGCGACGAGGCAGCATTTGCAGCGCTGCTGCGGCGTTACGGACCGCTGGTGTTGCGCGTTTGCAGGCGACAGCTTTACGATCATCATGATGTAGAAGATGCCTTCCAGGCTACATTTCTCGTGCTGGCCCGCAAGGCTACCTCGATTGTCCGCAAGCAGGCCATCGGTGGGTGGCTGTACAGTGTCGCATTTCGCGCGGCACGAAAGCTTCGGCTCGCCAAACGCCCTGCCGCTCCGGCAGGTCTCGAGGAATGTCCAGCGCCTGCAGGACGCGACGAGGCGAGCTGGCGCGAGCTGGTAGCAGGTGTCGATGAAGAACTGGCCCGACTGCCGGAGAAATACCGGCTTCCCATCGTGCTGTGCTACCTCCAGGGGCAAACGCAGTTGGCCAGCGCCAAGCAACTGCGCCTGCCGCTCCGAACTTTGGAATACCGGCTGTCGCATGGGCGCGAGCTCTTGCGCAAGCGGCTGGTGCGCCGGGGAATCGAATGGTCGGCTGCGCTGGTCGCCTTGGAAGTCTCCGCTAGCGCCGTGCCAGCGGCGCTCCAGCAAGCCACGGCTGGGGCTGCCATTCGATTTGTGGGCGAGCCGGCGACGAAGGGCGTGGCCGCATCGAGCCGGGTCGAAACGCTGGCCTGCGGGCTGATCGAGTCGCTGACTCCTTCCCGCTGGCAGGTGTTCGTGGCACTTTCGCTGATCGCAGCCGGGCTCGTTGGCGCCTCTGCCGGACTTTTCGCTCCCAGCCTGCCCACGGCCCTTTCGACCGTTCCAAATGGTGAGGACACCAAGACCGACGGCCACGGCGATCGCTTGCCCAGGTCTGCCGTCGCGCGTCTCGGTACTGTCCGCTGGCGGCAAGATAGCTTGGTCGGGCACGCGGTCTTCCTGGGAACGGGCAAGGCGGTCCTGACCTTGGGCGAGGACAGCGTGCGCGTATGGGAAGCGGCGAGCGGCAGGTTGCTGCGCCACTTCAGCGCCAAACCATTCGCGCCCCTGGCTTCTCCTGACGGGCGGCTGCTGGCAGGCTCGAACGCCTCGGAGCGGTCCATTCACGTCTGGGACACCGAGACGGGCAAGGAACTCTGGCACGTCAACGTGCCCGCGAAGGGGGGGTTGATCAAGCCGCTGGCGTTCAGTCGCGATAGCCAGTCGCTGGCGTTCACTGGTGCCGATGGCAGCATCTGGGTGCGCGAGGCTCGCACCGGCAAAGCGGGCCTCAGCCTGCCACGTGCCACCGAGGGAACCGAGAGTTGGCCGCTCGGCGTCTCCTTTGCGTCGGACGGCAAGCACTTGGCTGTTCTCAACTATGATGGCGTCGTTCGCCTGTGGGACCTGGCCACCCTCAAGGTCGTGCACAGTCTCGGCGAGGCGTTGCCGCCCAAGGGTTCCACGGAACTATCACACGTACAGCCGACATTCGCGCCGGATGGCAAGACGTTGACGGTCGTGCGCGTTGCCCCTCAGAAGGACAAGCGGTCCGCCACGATCACCGTCTGGAACCTAGAGACTGGCAAGCGAATCCATGAAATCAAGGGCATGTCCGAGGGTAACGAGTTTCACGCGTTTCTGACAGCAGATGCCCGGCATATCGCCTGGGCCGACGCGGGCGGAGTCGTTCGAGTCTATTCACTGGCGGAGGGCAAGGAATTGATGTCCGTGCCCGCCAAGCGCGTCATCGCGGTGTGCCTTACGGGCGACGGCGCAGCTCTGGCCGTTGCCCGCGATGTGAACAGCCAGCTCGTATTTCATGTTCACGATGTCGCCACAGAAAAGGTCCGCTGGACGCGACACCACCTCCAGATGACGCATCTCCTTCAGTTTTCACCGGACAACAAGCTATTGCTGGCGGGCACCGGCGGGGGCAACCTGGGGCGCTCGGTTCGCCTGTGGAGCAGCAGTGATGGAACGCCCCTGAGTGACGATGGCCACCAGGGTAGCGTCTATCAGCTTGGCGTGTCTGCCGATGGCCACACCCTGACCAGCAGCGGAGGCGCTGAGTTCGCCTTGCGCCGCTGGAACCCTGCCACTGGAGAGTCGCAAAAGCCGTTTGAACCAAACGCGGGCAGCTGGCCCGTCGCCGTGTCGCCCGATGGTCGACACGCAGCCTACGCCATTCACGACAAGAACGTCATGCAGGCCATACAGCTCTGGGACATCGAACGCGGCGTGCCCCTGGTACGGCTGGACACGCCCAAGCTGTCCCTGTTCCGCGCCGCTTTCACTCCGGACGCCAAGCATTTCGTCGTCTGTGCGGGCGGCATCCAGGTCTGGGACATGGCCACAGGGAAACCCGTGCCGCTCTCAAAAGAAGTGTCTCCGAATGTACCTGCCGTACAAGGCAGCTGGCCCACCATGATCGCCATGTCCCAGGATGGCAGCCTCCTGGCCAGCGCCTCGATAGGTTCGCGAGACGGCTTACGCACGGGCGTCATTCAACTATGGCGTCTGCCAGATGGCCGTCTGGATGACTCCCTACAATTGCCGGCCGGGCGGCTCGTGATGGCGCTGGCACTGGCGCGGGATGGCCGCAGCTTGGCCATCGCGGAGAAGAGTGATGGCGCGGACAAGAAACCGGATGCACCGCCCGCCTCGGTAGCAGTGTGGGAACTGGCCACGCACGGCAAACGCGATCAGTTCGAATTCGATTCTGGCGCGCTTGCCTTCAGTCCCGACGGCCGCACGCTTGCGGTCGGGGGTATCGATGGCACGATTCGCTTCCGTTCACAGGGCAGCGCACTCGAGGGGGCACGCTTCGAGCGGCATCTTGGTCCCGTGCGTATACTGCGCTTCTTCGATGGGGGCCGCCGGCTGGCTTCCGGCAGCGACGACACCTCGATTCTCCGCTGGGATAGCGCTGTCGCGACCGCTCACCCTGTCCGCGACGTTGCGGTCAAGGAGCCTGACCGGCTGTGGGCAGATCTTGGCGTGGCCGATGCGTCACTATCACAGCGTGCCATGCGCACGCTGCT
>JBFWSD010000850.1:0-4008 GCA_050248575.1 Gemmataceae bacterium | reverse complement strand
CGCCAAGCTGGCCGTCACCGGCAAGTTCCGCAACAACGGGCAGGTCTGCATCTCCCCCAGCCGCTTCTACGTCCACAAGGACGTGCAGAAGAAGTTCACCGAGGCGGCCGTCGAGGCCGCCAAGGCCCTGAGGCTGGGCAACGGGCTCGATGCCGGCGTGGAAATCGGCCCGATGTTCGAGAAGAAGGCCATGGACGGCACCGTCGACCTCATCAACGACGCGGTCAAGTGCGGCGCCAAGCTCCTCACGGGCGGCAAGCGCTCCGACAAGTTCCCCAAGGGCTACTTCTTCGAGCCCACCGTCATCACCAACCTGACCATGAACGCCAAGATCATGACCGAGGAGCCCTTCGCCCCGGTCATGCCGGTGCTCGACTTCAACAACCTCGACGAGGTGATCGCGCAGGCCAACAACACCCGCTACGGGCTGGCCGCCTACGTCTTCACCAACGACCTGACCATTGCCTGGCGCATGGCGGAAGGGCTGGAAGCCGGCATCATCGGCATCAACGATCCGGTGCCCGCCACGCCGCAGAGCCCGTTCGGCGGCATGAAGGAATCCGGCATGGGCCGCGAACTGGCCCACGAAGGCCTGGAAGCCTACCTGGAAACGAAGGCCGTCTCCTTCAAACTGCGCGACGCGTGATCACTCCTGGCGAGCGGGGGGCGTTAGCCCCCTGATTCCGCCGTCGTCAATGTTGGGGTCAATTCTGCGAGCGACGATCAGGGGGCTGACGCCCCCCGCTCGCCCATCGAGAGTCACCGCTGAGGAACCCGCCTTGAAACCCATCGATTACGCCGCGCCGCGAACCTTGAGCGAGGCCACCGGGCTGCTGGGCCAGCACGGCGACCGCGCCCGCGTGCTGGCGGGCGGCACCGACATCATCGTCCAGGTTCGCGAGGGCCGCAAAGACATCGACCTGCTCGTCGACGTCAAACGCATCCCCGAGTTGAACCAGCTCCAGCTCGACAGCCACGGGCTGACCATCGGCGCCGCGGTGCCCTGCTGCCTGATCTACGAGAACGCGGCGATCGCCCGCGCTTACCCCGGACTGATCGACGCCGCGGCCCTCATTGGCGGCATCCAGATTCAGAGCCGGGCCACGCTCGGCGGCAACCTGTGCAACGCCTCCCCCGCGGCCGATTCGATCCCGCCCCTCATCGTACACCGCGCCGTCTGCGTCATCGCCGGGCCGCACGGCACGCGCGAGCTGCCCGTGGAGAACTTCTGCACCGCGCCGGGCAAGACCGCGCTGCAGCCCAACGAACTGCTGGTCTGCTTGAAGCTGCCGGCGCCGGCGGCCCGCTTCGGCGCGGGTTATCTCCGCTTCATTCCTCGCAACGAAATGGATATCGCGGTGGCCGGCGCGGCGGTCTCGCTCGAGCTCGACGACAGCAAGCAGCGCTGTACCGAGGCCCATGTGGCCCTGGCGGCGGTCGCGCCCACGCCGCTCTATGTGCCCGCGGCGGGGGCGGCCCTGGTGGACGGCGCGGTCAATGACGCCTTGATCGACAAGGTGGCCGCCGCCGCCCAGGAGGCGGCCCGGCCCATCAGCGACATGCGCGGCGACGCCGATTACCGCAAGCACCTGGTCGGCGTCTTGACGAAACGAGCCCTGCGGATGGCCCTCGAGCGTGCCCAGGCGTGAGGTCAGCCCATGAGTTACTGGGTGCAGGCGTTCTGTGCTGCGGAGGCGGCTCCGGCCATCGCCGAACTCCTCGCCTGGTTTCGGGACCATCTTCGCCTGCCGGCCAAGGCCGTTGGCGTGTCCGCCACGGGGCTCAAGAGGGCTGACTGGAACAGCTTCGAACTGGTTTATCAAAAGGGCAAACCGAGCATTCTTGTCGAGTGTTGGCGCAACGCCGGCAAGAACTCGCCATGCCAGCAGACCATCGACGAGGAACTGGAGGCATTGCAGGAGTTGCCCTCTGCCCGCGCACGGAAGAAGTTGCGCGAAGCTTTCAAGCGCACTCGTTTCATTGTTTGTTGCCGGGTTGACGGAGACGACGGGCACGCGGAGGCTTTCGTGATCCGCACACTGCTCGACTACTTTGTGGATCACGGCGGGGCGGTGATCGAAGTCGAGGACGAGGGGTTCTATTCTTGTTCTGATCTGCCGCTCCTGAGCGGCTGAACCGAGTGACCAACATGAAGAAGATCCACATCCAGACCACCATCAACGGCAAGCCGATGGAGTTCCTGTGCGAGCCGAGGCAGAGCCTGCTCGAGGTGCTCCGCGACGACCTGCGCCTGACGGGCACCAAGGAGGGTTGCAGCAACGGCAACTGCGGCGCCTGCAACGTCATCATGGACGGCCGGCTGGTCAACAGCTGCTGCGTGATGGCGGGCGAAATCGAGGGCCGCCAGGTCACCACCATCGAGGGCGTTGCCTCCGCCGACGGGCTCGATCCCGTGCAACAGGCCTTCATGGCCGGGGCGGCCCTCCAGTGCGGCATCTGCACGCCCGGCTTCATCCTCGCCGCCAAGGCCTTGCTCGATCGCAACCCGCGGCCCAGCGAGCACCAGGTCCGTCACTGGCTGGCCGGCAATCTCTGCCGCTGCACCGGCTACGACAAGATCATTCGCGCCGTCCTCGACGCCGCCGCAAAACGAACAAAGAGTTGAGAGCTGAGATTCGAGAGTCAGGAGTTTTTCTGAACTCTCAACGCTCAACACTCAACTCTCAACTCTCTCGATTCCAGACACTGATTTCAACTACGGCCGATAGGCCGGCGGGGGCGGCAGCGGCGTGGGCGGCGGCAGGATCGGCGTCGGCTCCATCGTCGGCGCCGGCGTGATCACGGGGGGCGCGGTCGGTTGCGCGACCGGCGGCGCTTCCGTCCAGTTCCCGGCCAGCTGGGTCAGCTTCGCACGCAGGTGCTCCTCGGCGGGCGAAGGGGGCACGCTGGCAAGCGGTCCCTTCTGCCACAGCTGCCCGTTCGGATTGTAGTAAGCCTCGTTGGCGCGATGATCGACCAGCAGCACGCCTCCCTGTAGCGACACGCCGGCAAACAGCCCGCGGCTGCGCGAATAGGAGTAGATCTCGGCCTTGAGCTGGGCATCGGTGGCGGCTTCCGCCTGGCGGCCGATCGGGCCGGCAGCCACGCCCACGTCGGCGCCCAGGGTGATCTTGCCCTTGCCTTCGAGGATGCGATTGACGCTCGACCTGGTCATGAAGACCAGCACGAGGTCGGTGGATTCGAGGCCGATCTGCCAGCCGACGCCGCCGCCGGTCAGCGAGATGAACACGGGCCGCCCCCACGTGTTGTTGGGTTCGCGCACCATCAGCACGCCCTTGCCGTGGCGGCCGCCAAACACGAACGCCGCCTTGATGACGCCGGGCAGAATCGCCACCGCCTGCGCCTCGCGCAGCATCGCGGGCGGAATGCCCGTCGGCATTCCGGCCACCGCATCGAGCACTTCCGCTGCCGACTGCAAGGTCGCCGCCTGGGCACGCAGCTCGGCGCCGGGAAACGCCAGGCTGGCGGCCAGGGTGACCGTCGTCGCATACACGATCGATTTCATGGCTGGGTCCTTTCCAGAGAGAGATGCTGCGGACCGCGAGACTCCTGGCCCGCGACAGGTGAGCGGGCTATAGCGGCGACATCCGGGCAGGTCAAGCCCGGCGCGAGACGGGGCAAGCTGGGAACCCGCCGCACTCTTCATTGGGACCCGGACAGACAAACCAGACACGTCCAGCGAAGCTGCCCGGCGCAGAATCAATGTTGCTGTCCGAAAATAGCAGGGGAAAGTGGTCCAGTGGGTTCACGGCCCCCGCTCGCCTCGATCAGTGAAAACCGAAGTCATTTGTGTTTCTGTTGTTGCGCGTTTCGTTTGCGCACTTTTGCGTTCCGCGACGGTGTGCATTGGAGTTACACCAATGCTGGCAAAGACTTGTGACTTTGGCGCTACCACTTCCATCGCGCAAGAGAAGCAGACCTTTGAGGTCCACGAAGCCTATGCAACGAGGTGAGCCGATGACCGAAGTCATTTGTGTTTCTGTTGTT
>JBFWSD010000849.1:0-4016 GCA_050248575.1 Gemmataceae bacterium | reverse complement strand
GATTCCGTCGAAGCCGGCACGGCCGTCCCGCTTCGTGAAGGCGAATCGGTGCTTGCCCGCTTCGAGTCCGATCTCGACGCGCAGCTTCTTTATGCGACGAGCACGGTCGTGCTCACCGAGCAGCGCTTGCTGGCCCGCGGTGCCGCGGCGGCGAACGGTGAGTCCTGGCACGAATGGCCCTTGCGTGACGAGCTTGCCCTCGACGCGCGCGAACAATCCGGGGCAGGCATACTCGAACTCAGCGACCACACGGGCCGCCTCGCCTGCTGGCGCTACACGGCCAGGCAGTCGTCTTCGGCCCAGCAACTCGTGCGTCGCTTCCACGCCTTGCGTGAACAGCAAGAGGGCGCGCCCGTGCACGCGGGCGCGACGGTCTGCCCGACCTGCGGCGCGACCATCGACGACGAAGCGGGCCGCTGCCTCGCCTGTGCCCCCAAGTCAAAGTCCTCGCTGTCGGCGCTCTATCGCCTGGCAGGCTTTGCCCGGGGCTGCGCCGGGCTGATTGCCCTCGGCTTCTTGCTCACGCTGGGCAGCACGACCGCCGGCCTCGTGCCCCCTTACCTCACCATGCCGCTCCTCGACAACGTCCTCATCCCTTATCAAACGGGCGGCGCAGGCAACTTCCACCTGCTGGTCTGGTACCTGTCCGGCCTGTTCATCGCCGCGCTGGTGAGCTGGATCCTCGATATTGGCCGACTCTACGTGCTCGCCCGCGCTAGCGAGCAGGTCAGCGCCGAATTGCGCAAACAAACGTACGCCCACCTGCTTCGCCTCTCGGTGGACTTCTTCGGCGGCAAGCGTACCGGCGATTTGATGGCCCGCATCGCCAACGACTCGGAGCGGCTATGCAACTTTCTTTCGCTCAACCTGGTTGACTTCGGCACCGACATCTTGATGATCGTGATGACGGCCACCATCTTGCTGACGATCGATGCGTCGCTGGCGCTGGTGGCCCTCATTCCGTTTCCGCTGATCGTGTTCCTGGTTTATCGCGTGCGTAGCCGCCTGTTGCGGGGCTACCAGCAAGCGGGCGTGGCCTGGTCGGGCATCACCAGCGTGCTGGCTGACACCATCCCGGGCATTCGCGTGGTCAAGGCGTTTGCCCAGGAGTCGCACGAAGAGAACCGCTTCGACGCTACCAACCAGCGCGTCTTCCACGTGAACGACCGGCTCAATCGCGTCTGGTCGCTGTTTGGCCCGACGGTCACGCTGTTGACCACGGGCGGGCTGCTCATCATCTGGTCGTTTGCCTCGTGGCAGGTTTATCGCGGCGCGATCACGGTGGGGGTGCTGACCGCGTTCCTCGCTTACCTGTCGCGCTTCTACGTGCGCATCGAATCGATGATCCGCATGATCTCCGCGACGCAGCGGGCCGCCGCCAGCGCCCAGCGCATCTTCGAGATCCTCGATCGCCAGCCCAGCGTGCCCGAACCCTTGAAGCCGGTCCAGCCGGGCCGCGTGCAGGGTTCGATCGAGCTGCGCGACGTCCGCTTCCGTTACGGCCCGCGCGAAGTGCTGCACGGCATCAACCTGGCGATCCGGCCCGGCGAGATGATCGGGCTGGTTGGCCCGAGCGGCGCGGGCAAGAGCACGCTGATCAACCTGATCTGCCGCTTCTACGATGTCGCCTCGGGCGCGATCCTGGTCGACGGCACCGACATTCGCTCTTTCCCCGTGGAAGCCTATCGCAAGAACATCGGCATTGTCTTGCAGGATCCGTTCCTGTTTTACGGTTCGGTGGCCGAGAACATTGCCTACGGCAAGCCGGGGGCGACACGCGCGGAAATCGTGGCCGCGGCGCGGGCCGCCCGCGCCCACGAGTTCATCCTCAAGCTGCCCGACCGTTACGATTCCATGGTTGGCGAGCGCGGCCAGTCGCTGTCCGGCGGCGAACGGCAACGGCTGTCGATCGCCCGAGCCTTGCTGATCGATCCGCGCTTGCTCATCCTCGACGAGGCCACTTCGTCCGTCGATACCGAGACCGAGCGCGAGATTCAACTCGCCCTCGAGAACCTGGTGCAGGGCCGCACCACCATTGCGATTGCCCATCGTCTGAGCACGTTGCGGCGGGCCGATCGTCTCGTCGTCGTCGAGAATGGCCACATCGTCGAAAGCGGCACGCACGAAGAACTGTTGCGCCGCCCGGGCGTTTATGCCCGCCTGCACCAGGCCCAGCTCGAACTTGCCCAGGAACATGCGGTGTGACCATGACCAATGGCGAGCACAGCCCGTTTCAACTGCACACCGATGCCTGGCATCGGCTGGTGTTCACGGCTGCCGACGGCACCACTCACACCGGCGTGGACCTGGTCCGCGCCTTTCCGCTGTCGAAGCCGGACGCTTGCCTTTCGATCTGCGATGCCGCGGGCAAGGAGATCGCCTGGATCGACGAACTGAGTTCGTTGCCCGCCGGGCTGCGCCAACTCATCGAACAAAAGCTGGCCGAGCGCGATTTCTTGCCCGTCATTCAGCGCATCGAGCGGATCGCCCGGCTGCTCGACCCGCCGCGCTGGGATGTGATCACGGATCGCGGGCCGGCCTCGATTCGTGTGAACGAGAACGAGGTCCGCCCGCTTGGCGCGGGCGGCGCGCTGATCATCGACGCCGACGGCATTCGTTACCAGATCCCCGAGGTGGCGGCCCTCGATGGCGAGAGCCGCCGTTTGCTGGAGCGCCTTCTTTGAATTATTACTTCTTGCCGTCCTTGGTCGGATCATGATTCGCGTTCGGCGTGGGCATCTGCGCGTCGACCGACTTGCGCCAGGCGTGAAGTTGCTCGCGGAGTTCCTCGGCCCGCTCGGGCAGCTTCTTGGCCAGGTCGGTCTTTTCGCCGATGTCGTCTTTCAGGTTGTAGAGCTCGACGTGGTTGTCCTCGTAGAACTCGATGAGCTTCCAGTCGCGCTGGCGAATCGCGCCGTAGGGAGTGGCGCCGCCCGGATGGTAATGAGGATAGTGCCAGTAGATGGCATCGCGTTTCAGCTTCGCGGTGGGATCCTCGAGCAAGGGGACCAGGCTGAGGCCATCGACCTGCTCGTTGTGCTTGACGTCCCCCTTCGCGCCGGTCATGGCCAGGATGGTGGGATAGATGTCGACGGTGAGCACGGGCTCATTGCAAACGCTGCCCGGCCTGGTCACGCCGGGCCACTTGACCAGGAAGGGCACCCGCACTCCGCCTTCATAGCTGGATCCCTTGCCCGCGCGGAGAGGCACGTTGGAGGTGGTATCGCCCAGCACCAGGCCGCCATTGTCGCCGGTGAAGAAGATGACGGTGCGGTCGGCAATCTTCAGCTCATCCAGCCGGGCCATGATCTTGCCCGCGGCCTCGTCCATGCTGGCGACCATCGCGGCATAGGTCGGATTCTTCTGGTTCAGGCCGGGCTTGACCTTCTTCTGGAACTTGTCGATCAGCTCTTTCTTGGCCTGCAGCGGGCGGTGGACCGCATAGTGGGGCAGATACAAGAAGAACGGCCGATCCTTGTTCTCGGTAATGAAGCGGCAGGCCTCATCGGCCTCGCGATCAGTGAGATATTCTCCCTTCGGCCCGTCCTTCAGCGTGGGAATCTTGTACGGGCTGAAATAGCTGGGGGGCTGCCCGCGTTCGTAGCCGCCGAGATTGACGTCGAAGCCGTGCTGGTCGGGCCAGCCCTCTTGCTTGTCGCCGAGGTGCCACTTGCCGATGTGCGCCGTCGTGTAGCCCGCTTGCTTGAGGGCCTCGGCCACCGTGACCTCCTCGCGCGGCAGGTACTCGGTCCATTTCGGGATGGCCAGCTTGGCGAAGGGCCGCTTGTGGCCATGAATCCAGTCGGTGATATGCAGCCGGGCCGGATACTTGCCCGTCATCATCGCGGCCCGCGTCGGCGAACACACGGTGCAGGCCGCGTAGCCGTCGGTGAACTTCATCCCCTGGCTGG
This sequence comes from Gemmataceae bacterium, assembly GCA_050248575.1. GTDB lineage: Bacteria > Planctomycetota > Planctomycetia > Gemmatales > Gemmataceae > JBFWSD01. Next base: position 105 of record JBFWSD010000849.1, on the reverse strand, counting down.
CAAGTCGATCGAGGTTGGGCGTCTCGTACAGGTCGCTGCCGAAGCAGGCCAGGTCGGTCCAGCCCAGGTCATCCACGAGGATGACGATGATATTCGGTTTCGCAA
>JBFWSD010000848.1:0-4020 GCA_050248575.1 Gemmataceae bacterium | reverse complement strand
CCATGTTGCGCGAGCCGGAGGAGCTTTCTTCAACATCCTCGACGCGTGCCTTCTGCTTCTTGGGGACGAAGCGTTCCTCGCAGCCCGGGCAGCGGAGCTTGCCCGCGGGCATCTTGGTGACGGCGAAAGAATGATCGCAGTGTGGACAGGTGAAGCGAAGAGGCATTGCGCCGCCACTCCCTTCGAGAAATGCCTGGAAATGAGAACGAGGAGACGGGAAGCGAACTTCCCGTCTCCTGAAAAGTGGTGGAAGCAACGTCAGTTCTGCCAGTCGTTACCGATGACTTCACCACCTGCCGGGGTGACCAGCGCGGTCCAAGTGGTCTGCAGAATGGTTGCCGAGACCGGGACTACGCGGCCATCGCCCATCAGCACCAGCGAAGCACCTGGATGATAGCTCTGCGGCCGGCGCCCATCGCACGCGGCAACGTTGAAGCTCACCGCGAGCTGGGGCGGTTTGAGGTACTCGGTTCCAGATGAATCCATGTCAGGATCGTAAAACCTTGACATATTCGATCCGCCAGAGGTGGTGAGATTTGTCGGAGAGTACCACCAGTAGTTGAATATGGCAGTGGAACCACACCTTCCGTAACGTTCGGCAAACAGAATCGTATTAGAGCTACCATCGACCGGGATCGCGATGCTCTGTTGCGCCGCGTACGATCCAGCAAGAGTGCCGAAAACTTGAGCGTTTGGGGCGTAACTGGTCGCAGTTCCCGTCCCTCCTGTAGGGGTGCCAGTAGCGGCAATTGACGCATCGGATGCACAGATAAACATCGACACGCGTGTTGCCTGAGCACCACTGGGAGCGGCAACATTGTTCTTGTAAAGCGCGTCTTGTTCAACGTACGGCAGGAGGGTGAAGTACATCGACGCTGTTGCTCCAGACGGCATCAGGCTGGCCATGTTGGGCACCCTCTCCTGAAATGCGCTTGCATAATTGTGCACCGCCAACCCGATTTGCTTCAGGTTGTTGGCGCAGCGCGTGCGATTGGCGGCCTCACGCACTTTCTGAACTGCCGGCAAGAGCAATCCAATGAGGATGCCGATGATGGCGATTACCACCAGCAGCTCGATCAGCGTGAAGCCACGCCGACCCTTCTCGTAGACCTTGGTCGTGGTCATGACACAATCCCTTTCACAAAAGAAAAAAAGATACAGAATCAGTCCGGCGGAGTTACCGCATGCTTGAAAGGGAACGCATCTTGAGATGGGCAACGGTTCTCGGGACAGGAGGATTCGAGAACGATCTCTACATCGAAACAGTATTCTCAGCCAAATCCGTTGTCAAGAAAAATTCACGGCATCCTCCCTTGCCGCCAAGCCTCTTCCCCCAGCAGATCCTTCAACCTCGCCAACCCACCCCGGCCCGTCTTCGGTGAATCGTCCCCACCCTCTTCTTCAGCCAAGCCACCACGAGCCACTAAAAAATCTGGCCTGAGCACACCTCCAGCGGCGGGAGACGATGGACGTGAACCAGCTCCGGGAGCGGAGTCGGCAGAGAGCAGCATCGCAGCGACGAAGTCAATCATGGCTGGTCTCCGTAGACAAGTTTTCGAATGGTGGTCTCGTCCGCCCGCTTCACTTCGGCATCTTCATCGTCGGCTCATCGTTTGAGGGCATCCACGAGTCGGTCATCGAGCGAATTGACCTGTCCGAAGGCGCGAGCCACTGCCAAGCGGACACTGGCGTCAGAGTCTCATTGGCACCCTCACGCGGGTCAGCTCACGGGGTATCCAGTTGCGCCAATGCGGCCCAGTGACTCCACAGCTAGCCGGCGCACTTCAGCACTCTTGTCTCTTGTTGCCACTCCGAGATACGTCGCCTTCATACCGAGGCCGTGCGCTTCGATGCGGTCGATGGCCTGAACGGCACGGCAGCGAGCTGCCGTGTCATCGCCGGATTCGAGTTCGTCGAACCAGTAACTCATTGGCGCGCCGTCCACAATTGTCTCGCGATTCAAGAGCCCCCAGACGCCCCAGCGCAGAGTCGGCACTACTAACACCGCCACCAAACTGATGACACAGCCGACGATCTGAACCAGGTTTCGTACCCTCATATCTCTCCAACGATCTACGGCAGGTCCCGGCACGTCCACCAAGAATTGATCGTCACGAAGACGGCACGTATCGAGACAAGTGGGGAACCGAGTGGTTGCCCGATTGACTATTGGGCAGTCCCGGCGCGTGCGAGTCGTGCGAGGCCGACCTGGTCGCGCTCGTTGGGCGACATTCAATGCACTCGGTACCCCAAAGGATTTGAAATGATGTAGCCAAACTGTAGCCAATGGCTCAGCTGGTCGCGCTCTCAGCCCTCGTCGGTGAAGCTTGAGATGCATCATGCGAATGAGCAGAATCGAATTGGACATCCACAATGGAACACTGCTTCTGACAGACGCGGACGGCCGAATCGGCGCCTACGAGCGCCAGGAGCCCGTCCCCGAAAGCGAAGCCGGCATCGCTTACGAAAAGCGGCGTGGCTATTGGATCAGGATTCAATTCGATGAACTGCGTACGTTCCCCGAGACCCTGAACGTGCCCCACGATCTCCTGGTGAAACGCTAAAATCACCTCTCCCCGGCTCGTCGATGTGGCACGGCGCGGAGCAGCCATGTCCGGAAGTTGAGGGGACCGGCAGAGGGCATTGCCCAACCGCCTCACCTGGCGCGATCTCAATACGACTTCGCTCAATTGTGAGAACCCCAGACCCATACAGCGACTGACGGTGACGAGCAGACGGAGGCAGGGGAGGGTATGGCTCAAGGCCGATCGCACGTCTCAGATCAGGCATGCTTAAACGTCAGGACATTCTCAGTCCGCATTCGTTTTCCCAAGGATTCGCTCCTGAGCTTAGGCATAGGCAGATAGCGTTTTCGAGTCGGCAGCTCGCGCTCGACATGCCTGGTCAGACGAAGTCCGTTCTTCTGGCCGGCCGCTACGAAGCCCTCAGAATTGCGAATGAACACTCGGCGGAGGCGGGAATTGCCAACCACGAGAAAGGCCCGGCCATCAGGGTGAAGCACACGAGCCACCTCTGCCATCAGCCGGTAAATGTCCTCGGCGTACCGCTCCACCATCCCTACGTCGCCGCTCGGCAGGCGGTCGATAGCACCCAAGGCATCCAGGATCGGCCCGAACTCATGCCTGCGGCAAGCGACCTCGGGGCCGCGCTCCGACCCCACACTGATCGCTCTGGTCTTTCGCAGTTCGCCGATCCGGTGCTCCAGCCACACCAGTGACATCCTGTGCCCCCGCATGTAGTCAATCGCATTCAGGTACGGCGGCGAGGTCAGCACCACATCGACACTTTTATTCCGAATGTCGCGCATGTGCCTGGCATCGCCGAGGGCAACGTTTACGCGGCCAGGAGGCATGTGGGTCGTCAGCCGGTCGAGGATCTGCTGAACCGAGACCGAAAACCCCGGCAAAACTTGGTAGGATGTGCTTTCAGTTACCTTGTGCGGGCGGCTGTGTGAGATGTCCCGGCCCAAGGAAGCGCCGCTGTCCTTGGTGATGATGATGCGGCTGAGCGCGAGGCGAAGGATATTTAGCGCCGCCTCGTCCTGGCCGTTCCTCACGTTCCGGCGCATCATCCGTAGCGCGTGTGCGAGGCGCCGCAGATCATCACGCTGAGGCTGCCCGAACCAGAATTCAACGAATTTACGAGTTTCGGTGTCCTCGTCGATCCACGGCAGCGACTGATCCGCGCCGGTTTCCGCGACAATGCTCAGCAACTTCGCGTGCTTTCGCTCGACCAGCTTTCGCTCGACCGGCGTCGTCCACACCTGGGCCATCAGGATCGCCAGTGGGTCAAGGTCACGCCCGAGCGCCTGATGACCCAACTCGGCCGCATGGCGCAGGACGGTCCCGGAGCCTGCCATCGGGTCAAGCACGACGCTCGGCCTGGCAATCCTCTTCAGCCGCTCGATCGCGAGGTCAGGCCCCATGCGAGCGGGAAACGGGTGGACCGATCTGATCATATTTCCACATGACCTAGTCGCCGTCGATCGGCAAGTCACTA
>JBFWSD010000847.1:0-4022 GCA_050248575.1 Gemmataceae bacterium | reverse complement strand
AGCGCACTGCTGACTTTTCTCTCTTTCACGTGGCCGGGCCGCAGGCAGCAACAGCGCTGACGAAGCTTGCTGCGCTGCCCGCCCTCGAGCCGTGGAGGCAGGCGAAGGTCGAGCTTGGCAGCATGCCGGTGAGTGTGCGCCGGCTCGATCGCTTCGCGCTGACCGGCTACGACTTGCTGGTCCCGCGCGACCAGGCCGAGACCCTGACCAAGGCGTTGCAAGAAGCCGGCATTCCCATCGTCTCTGCCGAAACTCAAGAGATCTTACGGATCGAGGCCGGCTGGCCCCGCGAGGGCATCGACATGGACGAGAACAACCTGGTGATGGAATTGGGCGGCGCACAGCAGGCCATCTCCTTCAACAAGGGCTGCTTTCTCGGGCAAGAACCAATCGTGCGGGCGCGCGACCTCGGCCACGTTAACTGGGGGTTTCGCGGGCTGCGCGTGCAGGGAGATCAGCCCGTGCTGGTCGGCAGCAAGCTCTATCAAGGAGAGAAGGACGTGGGCCGGATCACCTCGTCGGCAGTGTCACCGACGCTCGGTTCGATCGCGCTGGGCTATGTGCGGCGCGGCTCTCATGGCCCGGGCACCGAGCTTGCGGTCGACACTCCCACCGGCCACACGACGGCCGTCGTCTCCGGCTTGCCCTTCTTCGGCTGAGAAATGGGCTTCCCCTGATTCAGGATCAGCACCATGCAAGCAATAGCATTGAAGAGCCCGTGGAAAGTAATCGGGCCGAGCAAGCTTTGCGTGCGATAGGCGAGTGCACCCAGCCCCAGGCCCAGCAAGAAGAGCGCAATCTGGTTGGGCCAGTTATTGAAATGGACCATGGCAAAGAGTACGGCCTGCGCGAAGATGGCCCGCGCCACGTTGGGGCGAGGCAGCCACGGCCAGGCCAGAAACTCGATGAAGATGTAGAGTGGAATGAGCGCCAGCACGAACAGCGCCGGCGCTGCCGCCAGCGCAAAATCTTCGAGGCCGGCACGCCAGCCCAGTTCCCCAACGGTTTGCAATTCGTCGGCGCGGCCAAGGACGCCGCAAGCGAAGGCCAGCCCCATCAGCAGGTCGGTGCCCCAGTTCCGCAACACGGCCCACTTGAGGATCAGCCCGCGAAACAGGAACTCCTCGGCAACGGGTACCGAGAAGGTGGCCATCAACACCATACCCACCATGACGATGGGCGGAGTCTTGCCCTCTTCGGTTAGCTTCAACAACTCATGGGGCTGCGGATCGACGCCCTGGCTGACAAAGAAACTGACCACCAGCGCGTGCAGGAGCAGGATCGGCGGTGTCAGCATGAGCCAGGCGAGAAAACCTGCTGTGAGGTCGGCCCCGATGCGATCGGTGCGCAGCCCGGCCTGGTAGGGCTCCGTCTCGCTCATCACATAGAGCAGCCGCAAGCTGAAGAGCACGGCCGGCACTCCCGCCAGGGCCATGCCCCATACGAAGTAACCAAGTGTATCGGCCTTGGCGGCTTCGCTGTCGGGCCGGGGAGCCAGTTCGAGCAGCACGGCGATGTCCCGGAGCAGCGCCCCGAGAAAGGCGACCAGGAACATGTAGAAGACAACCGCGGCGACGATTTCATGCAGCCCCCACGGCGCTGCGAACTGCCGCTGCGGGGGCAGCAAACCCTTGGGCCACAACTTCCCCAGCAACATCCGCACGCCGGTCAGCATGCCGCCGGCCAGGAACGCCAGCCCGAGCCATACGACCAGCTCGTAGAGAAACTCATCCCAGATCAACGCGATCTCCTGTCGAGACGGATGGCTGACCGCTGGAGCACAAGTAACATATCCTACCGGCGGGCACTGGCGGCGGGTAGACTGGAGCCAGCATGGGGGACATTCTCGACGATATCGTGGCCACCAAGTGGCGCGAAGTGGAAGCAGCGCGGGCGCGTGTGCCGCTGGCCGCTCTGGAACGCGGGCTGGCCGATCTGCCCGCGCCGCAAGACTTCCGGGCTGCCCTCGATCAACCCGGTACGGTGCAGATAATCGCCGAGGTGAAGAAAGCGTCCCCCTCGGCAGGTATCATCCGGGCCGACTTCGATCCGGTGGCAATCGCCCGCACTTACGCCGGCCACGGCGCCGCGGCCATCAGCGTCCTCACGGATGCACCTTACTTTCAGGGCAGCCTCGAGTACTTGCAAGCCATCCGGGCCGCGGTCGACCGCCCGCTGCTCCGCAAAGACTTCATCGTCGACCGCTATCAGCTCGTCGAGGCCCGCCGCGCCGGGGCCGACGCCGTTTTGCTCATCGCCGAGATCCTCGATGACCAGACCTTGCCGCGGCTGCTCAAAGAGACGCACGAGCTGGGCATGCAAGCGCTGGTCGAACTGTTCGAAACCGACAACCTGCCGCGGGTGATCGATAGCGGCGCCCGGGTTATCGGCATCAACAATCGCAACCTGCGCACCTTTGTGACCAGGCTGGAACACACTATCGAACTGGCCGCGCGTGTGCCCGCCGACCGGGTCCTGGTCGGCGAAAGTGGCATCAAGACGCACGATGACCTGGCCCGCTTGCAACAGGCCGGGGTAAAGGCCGTCCTGGTCGGTGAATCGCTGATGCGGGCTCCCGACATCGGCGCAGCGCTCGATGCCTTGTTGGGCTAGTTGGAGTACCGCCTTCGGGCGGCGGGACGTGAATGCCAATAACTATCGACTGTACCAACGACGACTCCAACCAAGACCGGCTAAAGCCGGGACTCCAACTCGAGGAGCAACCGTGACGTATTCGCTTGTTCTTGCCCTGGTGTGTGCCTGTGGCGACGTGGATCCGGCCAAGCTTCCGAGGCCGACGGGCGAGGCCATCGTGCCCGCCGACGCGAAATGGGAGGTGCTGTTTACTCGTTCGGCCCCCATCAAGGGTGGGCTGACCGAAGGACCGGCCCTCGCGCCGGATGGGTCCATCTACTTTTCAGATATCCCGCTGGGCGAAGACAAAGGCATGATTCTGCGCTTCGACCCCAAGTCGGGCAAGACCACCGTCTTCACCGACGATAGCGGCAAGTCCAACGGCCTGATGTTCGATGCGCAAGGCCGGCTGGTGGCTTGCGAGGGGGCCAACTTCGGCGGCCGCTGCCTGTCGCGCTGGGACGTCAAGAACAAGAAACGCACCGTGATCGTCGAGCGCTACATGGGCAAGCGATTCAACGCCCCCAACGACCTGGTCATCGACACCAAGGGCAACATCTACTTCACCGACCCGCGCTACCTCGGCGACGAAGCGCGCGAACTCGAACACCGGGCCGTCTATCGCGTCGATCCCAAGGGCAAGATCGTCGAGTTTACCCGCGAAGTGGAAAAACCGAATGGCATCGCTCTCAGCCCCGATGGCATGACTCTTTATCTCGCCGATCACAATAATGGCACCGACAAGATCGACCCCTCGAAGCCGAAGCCGGAGCTTGGCGCAATGAAGGTCTACGCCTTCCCATTGGGCGCCGACGGGTTGATAAACGGCCCGCGCCGCACGCTGGTCGACTTCGGCACCGAAGCGGGCTGCGACGGCATGACCGTCGACAAGGCAGGTAATGTCTATTTGACCGCGCGCGGCCTGAAGCGGCCCGGCGTGCTCGTCATCAATCCGGAAGGCAAAGAGATCGCGTTCTTACCCACCGGCCGGGCGCAGGCGGCAGACACAAAAGTGCCGGTCGGTCTGCCCAGCAACTGTACCTTTGGGCAGGGAGAAGATGCCAGGACGCTGTACGTGACCGTGGACACCAGCCTGTGGCGCATCAAATTGAAGAACGAGGGCTACCACATCCCGTGGAAGAAGTAGGCCACGCCGACGAAGCGCTGATTCTCGCGCCCGGTTGCGGATGGACCGGGCATCGGCCTTCAATCCCCTTTCTTCTTGGCTTCTTTCCTGGTCAGGGATTGCATGATGCCGCGCAGGACGCCTTTGCCCAGTTCGGCGCCAGCCTCGCCAAGGTTTTCGCCCGTCTGCTCCCAGTCAATGTTCAGGCTACGGTAGCCGGCGATGTCGTCGGTGGTGTCGGCCACGCCGTCCGGGCCGAGGC
>JBFWSD010000846.1:0-4028 GCA_050248575.1 Gemmataceae bacterium | reverse complement strand
TTCCTGGAAGAGCAATTCGACGTCGTCGGGATAGAACTCGCGCCCCTTGCGGCAAGCTGCCAGGGCCAGCTCCTTTTGCCCGAAGTGCCGGTGACACTGCGATAAGAGTGCATAGAGCTTGCGGACAATCGAATCGGCGGGATGGGAACGCTCCAGGCTGCGGCGCAGGACAGTCACCGCATCCGCCACCCGGCCCAGTTCCTGATAGACCGACCCCAGGTTGAAGAGCGTGAAGGGATCGTCGGGCTGCTCGTCATTCTCGATCTTCAAGAGACGCAGGTCGCGTTCGAGCTTGCGCTTTCGCAGCTCCTGGTCCTGGTAGCCCACGTGCTGGATGACCACGTCCGACCAGCGCACGTCACCCCCCAGCGTGCGCAGGGCAGGCAGGATCTGCTCGTGGACGCGATACTTCCAGCGCATCTCGGGCCGATTGCGGAACAGCCTCACGTGATCGACGACCGTGGTGGTCCCGGACTGGTCGGGCAAGCAGATGCACTTCATCACGTAGGCGATGTTCTCATCCTTCAGGCCGGCCAGGAGCTCCTTCAGCTTCAGACGATTGGCCTCGTCGAGGCGATCATCGGCGTCGAGCCAGAAGATCCACTCCGCCGTGGCGTGACGGATGCTCTCGTTGCGGGCCGCCGCAAAGTGGTCCACCCACGGGAAGTCGAACACGCGCGCACCACGGCTGGCCGCGATCTCCTTCGTGCGATCCGTGGAGCCAGTATCGACAATGACCATCTCGTCGAAGAGGCCGACTACCGAATCAAGGCAGACGGGCAGGTTGGCCTCCTCGTTCTTGACGATCATGGCCAGCGAGACACGCGGCCGGCTGGCGATTGGCCCGACCCGGACCAGCTGCCGGTTGATGGGCCGCGCGCGCAGGACTTCAATGCGCGCCTCGATGGCATCGACGGTCTGTTCCCAGGTGAAGTGGCGGTGGATGTGCTCGGCCCCGGCACGACCTTTCGCGCGGGCTTCTTCAGCGTTTTGAACGACGTACCGGAGCAAGAGTGTGAGGGCGTTGCGATCGGGCTCGGCCAGCCAGGGATGATCGACGGTTTCGAAGTCGCCGGCCCGCTTCTGTTTTACCCGGCCCAGACGAGCCGGGATGAAGTAGCCATGTTCGCTGGTGCAGAAGTCGAGAGCGGCCCCATGACCTGTGACGATGACGGGCAGCCCGCAGGCCATCGCCTCGGCGATGGGCAGGCCAAAGCCTTCGCCGCGATAGGGCTGCACGAGGCAATCGCACGCGGTGTACAGCCCGGGCATCTCCTCGTCGCTCAGCTCGCGATTGAGGTAATGAACCTCGGCGGCGCCGGGCAGCGACTGGTAGCGGGCCACCTGCTGCTCGGCCGTCTGACCCTGGTAAAACGACTGCCCGCAGGTGTCCTTGATGACCAGACAGACATCATCGTCGCTCGTGAAGGCGCGGACGAAGGCCTCGAGCAGCACGTCGATCCCCTTGCGGAAGATCGTGCCGCCGACGAAGAGGAACTTAAACTTCCTGGTGGTGGGCAATGGCAAGGGAGCCGTCGCGGACGAGAACGCCGGGCCGACACCGAACGGGATCACCTGCACGCGCTCGGCGGGCACGCCGCTGCGGACGTAGCCCTCGAGCACAGAGCGGCTGGGCACCCAGACTTCATCGACCTGCGTCGTCATCGGTTCGAGCCAGGCCTTGGGCAGGCTACCGAACTCCCAGGGCTGCATGACCACCCAGTGGCCCTCCGCCGGGGGCGTGAAATCGGGCGGCCAGCGATTCTGCACGTGAACGAGGTGGGTCTTCTCGGGCTTGCGATTGAAGTGCGGGGCCAGGCGCTCGTCCCTCAAGGTCGTGCCGGGAACCGCGTCGATGGCCAGCAAACCGACGTCGTGGCCGCGCTCGACGAGGCGCCGGCACACTTCACGATTGATGAGTGAAAACGAATGAATCTCGACCTGGGCCCCTTCCCAGAGGATGCCGGCGGGTACACGTAGCCCGGGCGCGGCGGACCGCGCTGGCAAGGCGAACCAGTCTTCAGCGGGGACGATCCGTTCGGCCACACGGGCGAACAGGCGGCGTTCTTGCGCCAGCCGCTGCTGCCTGCAGCCATCCCCCTTGTCGCCAAGAACGTGAAAGAGCGAGAAGGCCGCGTTCACGTCGAAAGGATTGGCGGCCAGGGCACGCTGCAAGTAGGTCGCAGCCTCCACGGGCCGCCCGGCCCGGGCCAGGGCGCAGCCGAGCGCTGCCTGGCTCAAGGGCAGATCGGGCCGCGCCGTGTGCGCCTCGAAGAAATGGATCAGGTCGCCGGTCAGCTCGGCCAGGATCAGGTGCAGGCGCCAGCAGATGAGGGCCCGCTTGGCCTGTGTCTCGCCAGCTGGATCGCCCGCGAGCTGCCAGGCGGCCCGCTCCCACTCGACGCGGAAGTGATCGAAGACGGGCGGAAAGTGCCCGGCATCGCGCACGGGCTGTTCGAGCAGCCCGGGCCAGTCGAGCACGGCCAGCAGTTCCTGAGCCAGGGAAATGGCCCGCTCGTTCTGCTCGAGTCCGACCAGGACCTCGACAAGATTGAGCCCAGCAATCACGTTGCCCGGGTCACAGCCCCAGGCCCGCTCGAAGTGGTCGGCGGCCGACTGCGCGAGGGCGGCCGTCACCGGCCCGCTCCGCTGATTGACCCACGTCACCACCAGCCCCATGGCGTTGTGGAGGTCCGATGAGCCGGGCTGCCTGTCCAGCTCGTCACGCAGGTCGCGAAAGAGCGAGCGGTCCTCGCCGGAACTGCAGCCCAGCATCTGCCAGGTGCGCGTGAAGAGTTCGGCGGCAGGATCAGGGCGAAGCCGGCGGCTAGCCCGCTCGACAAGCGCGGGCCATTCCCTCCCAATGGCCTCGACTTGCTGCTCCCACAGTTTTTCGAAAGTGAAGTCCGCGCCGCGTGTGCGTGCCGCGTGGGCCAGCCGGGCGCGCTCTTCTTCACGTTCGAGATAGTGCTTGAGCAAGGCCTCAAAGTTGTTCGCGCCATAGCAGACGCACTCCTGCCGATCGCGCAAGCAGGATGAGCCTTCGCCGCCTTCTTCCTGAAAGACCAGCGCACCGGCTGCCGCCGCCTCGCACGCTTGCTGCCGCACATCGCCAGCAAGCCCGTTGATGAAGACGATGCGGGCACGGGCCAGCAGCCTGCGATATTCTTCGCCCGCGACGCCCGGACGGAAGAGCGCGTTCCAGCGTTCACCCAGGCGTGCGATCCGGCCCAACCAGGGCAGTCGGCCCCGTTGCAGCGCCGGGTGCACATCGCCCACGAAAAGGACGTCGATGTCGCGCTCGAGCGCGGGCCATTCGCTCTCGACGAAGTCGCGCGCGCAGCCCGCCAGGTCCGCCTGCCAGACGTGCTCGATCCCTGCGGCCCTCAGCCTGTCCGCGCCGGCCCCGTCGGTCAGCACGAGGTCGCACTGGTGCAGGCGGCGACGGTAGTAGTGCCAGTGCAAATGCCAGTCGCTGGCCAGCCCGATGATGGGCAGCGGCACCGACCAGAGAGCAGCAGGAATGTGCGCGGCAGCAAGGTTCAGCACGACAAAATCGGGCTGCCAGGCCTCGGGAAACCGGCGGGCCCCTGTCTGCCAGTCATCATCCGGGCCAATCACCAGGTCAGCATCGTCGGTGTGCCCAAACGCCAGGCAGTCACCGGCTGCACGTGGTCCGCGCAAGCGTTGGTTGGCTTGGTCGGCCGAGATGGGCCCGAAGAGATAACGGCGGGGCGACATCGGTAGACTCCTGGGTTGCGAGATCTCAGTTGAGGGATTTTCGGAAGCCGTGTCCGGAGTGTCCACTCGAAGCGAGGCAGACCCGAGCCGGGACTACTGCCTTTTGAGTATTCCTCCATCACGAGGATTTCATACTACTTTCCTTGAATCCCGGGCGGGACTGACTTACGATCACCTACCTTCACGATTCGCATCCGGGAGATTCGCCCGTGGCCGACGAACACCAGACACGCCCCCTGGCGCGTGTCCCTCACGAACCGAACCTGCACGACGAGCTGGTGACGCTG
>JBFWSD010000845.1:0-4033 GCA_050248575.1 Gemmataceae bacterium | reverse complement strand
GCACGCAATGGGTCGAGCTGCGGAGTACTGTTCTTCCGTTGCGCACACTAGGACTGTTTCTTCTTGCCGCGTTTTTTCTTGGGCTTCTTGGGAGCGGGCTCGTCGTCGTCGTCGGCAACCGTCCCGGGTGGAAAGAGGTCGTTGAGCAACTTGCCGGGCTGAATCCCGAGGGCGCCGGCGAGTGCAAGCAGCGAACTGGCGCGGGGATCACCCTTCTTGCCCTGTTCCAGCTTGGCCACCAGGGACAGACTGAGCTCGGCCTTGACTGCCAGTTCTTGCTGCGACAGGTGGGCCTCATCGCGCAATGACTTGATCCGGATAGCGATGGCTTTCGCCAGCTTCATGGGGGCGTCTCCTCTCGCTGTGTTTCCGGTGTTCCCAGGCAATAATAGCATCGGAAGGCTAGTAATCAAGTGATATCACCAAAAAACTAACCCGGGAAGGGGACGGGGGGCCAGCACACGTAGTTGTGCTGGGGGCTGGTCGGGGACTAGTCAGGCTTGCTCTTGCGTTTTTTTTTCGACTTCTTGCCGTGACGATCGAAGTCGAGATCGGGGGGGAGGCTGTCAAGGATCTGACCGGGAGGGATGCCGAAGGCACCGGCGAGGGCGAGCAGGGTGCTGGCACGCGGATCCGCCTTCTTGCCTTGCTCGATCTTGGCAATGAGGGAAAGGCTCAGATCGGCCTGGATGGCCAGCTCTTGCTGGGACATCTGGGCCTGTTCGCGGAGCGTGCGAATGCGTTCAGCGATGGCCGTGGCCAGCTTCATGAGCGTTCTCCTCCGGGTTTTTACGGCATTTCACCAATATATGATCGCGGAGATAGTAGGCAAGTGATATCACCAGAAAGCCACGCGAATCAGCGGGCTAGTCTGTGATATCACCATGATCATGGCACCATCAAAGTACCGCAGCATTGCGGGTCAGTGTCGTTGGTCAGCTGCTTGAACGGGCCGTTCGTGGCCAGAGGAAATGATATGTGCTACCACTACGGTGCAGTCACTATAATGATGCCACGATTGGCCGCGAACGAACGCGCGGCCGCTGAGGCCGACGGGGGCCCGAGTTGCGCCGCCGTCGTGGTACTCCTGAAGTGCTAGTCTTAAAGTGATACGATTCTGAAACTATTTCACGTCGTTTCTTCATCGTTTGTTAACACTTGGTCAATACTCTTTCCCAGTCCACCTGACCTCGCCTTGCACGGACGTGGAAAACGCTTTTACTTGACTCGCTCGCAGGGAGTGCCTTGATTGCTCAATCTCTCTGAACACACCAAGCCGACCGCCACTGACCAGGAGCGGGAATCGGCCGCCGCTGTTTTCCAGCGCGGACTCATGAATTACCAGCACGGTAGTTATGAACGCGCCATCGTGGACTTCTCGGCCGCCCTCGCCGAGGAACCCGACCATCTCGGCGCGCGCTTGCAACGAGCCAGTGCCTACCAGTTCACCGGGCAATACAGCCTCGCCCTGGCCGATTACAATCACGCCGTCGAGTACGATCCCGAGAACGCCCAGCTGTATCGTCAACGCGGGCTCACCTACGCACTCTGCCACGACTACGAATCGGCGATTGCCGATCTTTCGACCTCGCTGCGGATCGAGCCGGAGGTCGCCCTTTGTCATCATAAGCGGGGCAACGCCTACGCCGGGCTCGGCGACGATGAAGCGGCGATCACGGACTTCACCCGCGCCTTGCAGCTCATGCCCGACAACGCCATGGTGTACGTCGATCGCGGCCAAGCCTACGCGCGCCAGGGTCGTCAGGACGCCGCTGCCGCCGATTTCACCCGCGCACTGCAATTGAATCCTTTTTTCAGCCAGGCTTTCCTGCACCGCGGCGACAGCTACCGACTCAACACCGACCTCGACCGCGCGATTGCCGATTACTCCGATGCCATCCGGCTCGAACCCTATAGCCCGCTCGGCTATGCACGGCGGGGAGTCGCGTATCGCCTGCTGAAAGCCTTCGAGCAAGCCGTTGCCGATTTCGACGAGGCCATCCGGCTCGACCCGGGCCGGGCCGACCACTGGTTTGAACGGGCCTTGACCTACCGTCAGCGTCGCGATTTCGATCGTGCCCTCGCCGATATCGACCAGGCCATCGATCTGGCCAGCGCCCGCGCCGACCTGTGGCAGGAACGAGCCCTGACGCATCGATTGCGTGGCGACATTGAGCGTGCCCTGGCCGATTTCGACCAGGCCGTACAGCTCGACCCCGAAAACTCGCAAATCTACAACAACCGGGCCAACATCCACTTCACCCGTGGTGACTTCGACAAGGCCATCGCCGATTACTCCGATGCTGTCCGCTGCGACCCGCATTTTGCACTCGGCTACATGAACCGGGCGCTGGCCTGGGCCAAGCTGGACCGCCATCACGAAGCCATCGCCGATGCGCACCAGGCCCTGGCGCTCGACCGTAGCCTGGCGGCGGCCCACTTCATTCGTGGTTCGGCCTATGCCAACCTGGGCAAACTCGAACAGGCGATCGCTGATTTCACTTTCGCCGTGCAGCTGGCGCCAAGCTACGCCCTGGCCTATAACGATCGCGGCTTGGCCCACCTCAAGCGCGGCGATATTGAATCGGCTGTTGCCGATTACACGCAGGCGATTCGGCTCGAGCCGAACAACCCGCTGTTTCACGCCAATCGCAGCCGCGCCCATCGGGCTGCCGTCGAGCACGTTCGGGCACTGGATGACATCGCGCGGGCCGCGCAGCTGGATAGTCGTTATGCGGCAGCCTACCTCATCCAGCTCGGAGTCGTGCATGCCCACCAGGGAGAGTTCGACCACGCCATCGCCGATTACGCGGTGGCCCTGGTCGTTGACCCCCAGAATCGCGAAGCCGAATCCCTGCGTGAGGAGGCCAAGCGGGGCCGTCATGAGCAGGCCATGCTGGCCAAGGCGCAGAAGACGTCGCGGCGGCAGCGCTCCACCATGACCATGCTTAGCATGCAACTGCCCCCTGAAGAGCCGACCGAGATCACCGAAACTCTGCCTGAAGAGCAGGCCAGTGCAGAGGCGCCCCCTCCGGAAGAGCAGGAAACCGTCGATCTGGGGCAGACCGAACCTCAGACTCCGGCGCGGCGGGCCGCCAAGACGACGCTCGCCATCGGGAAGGCCAGGGCCCAGAGGGAGACGAAGCGGCGCTCGCAGGCCACGCAGCTGTCATTACCCACCGTCGAGGAAGCAGCTGCTGAGGTAGCCCAGGATGAGGTCGCTCAGCAAGAGCAGCTTGAGCAGGCCGACGAGGACGGGCTGGCCCGTTTCGACACTGACGATCCAGGTGCCAGCGAGGACCAGGTCAACGCCCTGATGGATGAAGTGGAGCAGGAGGACGGCTTCACGCTTCACCAGGATGTCCAGACCGCAGCGGAGCCAGCCGCCGCTCCAGCGGAGAAGCCCGAGGCGCAGACCTTCGAACAGGAACAACAGAACGAGCAGAAGCGGCGTCGCAATGCCGAGGATGACCGCAATCGCAAGATCGAGGAATTGCTGGCCATTGCCAAGGGCAAGAAGGAAGCCGAGAAGGTTGCGCAAAAAGAAGAGACCACCAAGAAGATCCAGGCCCGCCGGGGCAAGCACATGGATGAGGATGAACGCGAAGAGCGCAAGCAGCGCTGGAAGTTTCGCGTCTCCGCTGCCGTGATCGTGGTATTCGCTCTCTACTATGGCTCCGGCATCGCGATGTCGATACTGCCCCAGGGGAGCCCGTTCCCGGAATTGACCGCCCAGGAGCTTGCCAATGAATACTCCAGCAATCCGCAAGGGCTGCCGAAGCGTTCCTTCGTGACGGGCACGGTCGCGGTTGAAGAGCATGAACGCGAAGGCTATCGCATTGTCTTTCAAACCAACGGGACCAAGGTCGTGTGTGGCTTCGACGCCGAGCAAGCCGGCGACATCCGCCAGGGCGAGACGTATCGCATTGTCGGCGACATTGTGCCTGCTGAAGGTGAGGTGAAGATCAAGAACATCGCGAACATCTTGCTGGTCGCGAAGACGAGTTGACATTTGCCTTCACGCCGTCTTTGC
>JBFWSD010000844.1:0-4045 GCA_050248575.1 Gemmataceae bacterium | reverse complement strand
CTGGAACCCGCAGTCAGTGGCCAAGAGCCCCGACATCCGCAACGTTCCGCCCAACATTCAGCCCTTGTTCGCGGCCAACTCCTTGATAGCTGCCTTCGACCTGGGCAAGGAATACAAGCTCGAACTGCGTTTCGAATTCCCCGATGCGGACAAGGCGGGCGCGGGGGAGAAAGCACTGCAGGCCACCATTGAGATGGCTCGCGCCGGGCTGCTCTTTCCCATCAACATGGTCGAGCAAGAACTGCGCAAGGATCCGGACAATGTTGGACTCGACGACCTGCCCGAACGCTTCGGCATGCTGTTCGCCCTTGGATTCCTGCGCGATCTCGACGACTTGCTGAAGAACGCGAAGCTGGAAACCAAGGGAAGCACCGTGCGGATTCCCTTCCAGTACAACAAGGTGGCCTCGGCCCAGCAGACTTCCTTGCTGATGCTGCTGGGCGTGTCGATGATTGGCCGCAGTGCCTCGGCCACCTTCAACCGGGTGGGCATGAGACTCGAAGGCCCTGGCGAGAAGGGCAACCCCAATGAGCAGCATCTGCGCAAAGTGGCGGAGGCCATGGAGAAATATCATGTCGACAAGGGGCACTATCCACCGCCCGCCATCCTCGACAAGGACGGGCGGCCCATTCTCAGCTGGCGCGTGGCGTTGCTGCCCTACATCGGCGAGCAGGAGATCTACACGCAGTTCCATCTCGACGAGCCGTGGGACAGCCTGCACAACAAGAAGCTGTTGAAGAAGATGCCGGAGTGGCTGCGCCGTAGCGACAACTTCGACTATTTTGGCCCGGGCCACATGATGTGCCTCGACTTCCTGAACACCGGCGCGGGCAGCCCGTTTGCCAGCAGGACGGGTGTCAAGCGCGGCGACGTCGACAACAAGGCGATCCTGGTCATGTTCACCGAGTCGAGCGACCCGGCGGTCTACTGGAGCAAGCCGATCGACCTGGGTCATGAAGCCGGCAAACCACTAACCCGCTTGTTCGGCAAGTATCCTCAGCCCGTGCACGTTCTGCTGAAGGACGGCACCTACAAATCCTTCAACCGGGACAGCGAGAAAGAGCTTCGGGCGTTGCTCGAGCCCAAGAAGAACTGATGCGAACGATCCCGAAACTTCCAACTGGAGAATCTCCATGATGCTTGGATATAGCTTGCTGACGGCCTTGTGCCTTACCGGTGTCGCGCCGGATGGCGCCCCTCTGACCAGCGCGCAGCTGGAGACGATCTGGGCCAACTTCAACGCCATTGACGACGAGGGCACGCATCTGGCCCGGGCGGGGATGAAGCGAATGGTCGCCGCCCCTGACTTGGCTGTCCCTTTCCTGCGCGACAAGCTCAAGCCGGTCAAGGCGCCAGACGCTGCTACTCTCGACAAATTGCTCGAAGAACTCGACAGCAACGACTTCAAGACGCGCGAGCAGGCCAATCAATCGCTCGAGAAACTGGGCGTGTTGGCCCTGGGGGCTTTGAAAGACAGGCTGAAAGAGAACCCCGGCTCGCTCGAGGCCAAGAACCGCATGACTCGCCTCATCGACCATGCCGAGCGGGCCACCGTGTCGGCTGAAGAATTGCGGGCCGTGCGTGGCATCTTCGTGCTTCGCGCGATTGGCGGCTCGGATGCGAAGTCCGCCCTCGAAGCTCTCGCCAAAGGGGCCGACGAAACCGTTGTCACCCGTCAAGCCCGCAAGGCGCTGGCGACGATGAAGTAGCCGTTGGAGTCCCGGCTCTAGCCGGAGGACATGACCATCGACGTTGGGGTTCCGGTTTCGGCAAGCTCTACCGGCCAAAGCCGGGACTCCAACTTGAAAAACGGGAAAAGAAGCCCGGCTTCTCCGCGATTTCTCGCTCCGATAATCCAAGAAGCCGGGCTTCTTGCTTCCGGATAGCCGCTTAGCCTTCCTTGAGCATACCCATCAGCAGCTTCATCTCGGCGCGGCTGCCCACCAGCAAGGGCGTGCGCTGATGGAGTGCTTTTGGCTCCACGTCGAGAATGTCTTGCTTCCCGTCGGAGGCGCGGCCGCCCGCTTGCTCGGCCAGGAAGGCGATCGGGTTGGCCTCGTACATCAAGCGGAGCTTGCCCGTCGAGTAGTGCTTGGTGGGCGGATAGAGGAAGATGCCCCCCTTGAGCAAGGTGCGATGGAAGTCGGCGACGAGCGAGCCAATGTAGCGTGAGGAGTAGACGCGGCCCGCGCTGCCGGCCCGCAAGTGGGCCAGGTAGCGGCGATAGGGATCCGGGAACGAATCGGAGTTGGCCTCGTTCACCGAATAGATGGAGCCCTCATCGGGCATCTTGATGTTTTCCCTGCTCAGGATGAAAGCACCGATGGAGGGGTCGAGCGTGAAGCAGTGGACGCCGTGGCCCGCAGTGTAAACCAGGATGGTGGAAGAGCCGTAGACCACGTAGCCGGCGGCCACCTGGCGGCGTCCGGGCTGCAAGACATCGGTCAGCGGATCACGGCTGCAGCCCGGATCGGGGTCGCGGCGCAGAATCGAAAAGATCGTGCCCACCGAGACATTCACGTCGATGTTCGACGAGCCGTCGAGCGGATCGAAAACGACGACGTAGGTGCCCTGTTCGCGATCGCGGGGCACCACCACGGGCTCCTTGTCTTCCTCCGAAGCCATGATGGCGACGTTGCCGCGCGAGCCCAGGCAGTGCAGCAGCGCCTGGTTGGCCACCACGTCGAGCTTTTGCTGGGTTTCACCCTGCACATTGGTGCGTTCGATAGAGCCAAGCACGTCGATGAGCCCGGCGCGACGGACCTTGTCGGAGATGAGCTTGGTGGCCAGCGTGATCCCGGACAGCAGCCAGGAGAAGGTGCCCGAGGCATGCGGGTAGAGACGGCGCTGTTCTTCCAGGATGTGTTGCTGGACCGTGACCAGCGGCGGAGGTGCATTCATGGTTTTGGCAGCTGCTTAACGACCGAGCACGATGGCCGTTCAAGATTGCCAGGCCATCGGCAGGGCCAGCTCGTCAACAGAGTGGCCGTTTTCGTTCTGCCCGCTGAAGAGCTTGAGCAGATCGCGCACGAACCGTGATTCGAGCCGGTAGTAGTTGTACTTGCCGTCGCGGCGGAAGCCGACCAGATCGCTCATGCGCAGGAGGGTGAGATGATGGCTGACGGCCGGCTGCGTCTGCCCGAGCAGTTCGCACAGGGCCGACACGTGCATCTCGCCTTCCTCGGAAAGCACCAGAAGGATTTTCAGGCGCAGCTCATCGGCAAGGAGCTTGAAGACCTGCTTCATGCTCTTGAGGGTTCGCTGTGGTATCTTGATGGTGCCCGGAGTTCGAGGGGGCGGTTTGAAGCCTCGTGGCTTGGCGGCGATCTGGGGGTTCAAGGTGATGTCTTCCTGTGACGTCCCGCGCGCCATTGGGCAACCTCCCTTTTCCAGGCGCGCATAATCCTGGCGCCCGGTGTTGTTTTTATGCAGCAGCCTTGGAGATGGAAGTGGACCAACCTGATGAAAGAGAGGGGGCTCGAGTTGGATGGCCAAAGACCATTTCCGTCCGTTCCCTGATCTCTCCCGGTGCAGTCCGTGCTCTCGGCCCATCTCGAGCGGCCGGTTGATTACACGGTGTTAAAATAACCGTACACGCGGACGGGTAAAATGAAATCCCGTTGATTGGTTCATGTTTCCTTCGCATTTCAATCACTGGCCGGTTCCCGACTTGCGCTCGCGATCGAACACGCCCACTTCGGCGGCGGGCCAGCCCTTGGCCCGCGCCACTTCACTCCAGAAACGACGGTAAAGCAGTCGGGTGCGCACTCGAATTGCCTCCTTTGGGAAGTCGAATTGGTTCGTCTCGACCCGTTCGGGTGACAGTCGCGTGTCAATGACCTCGGCTTGCGCGGCCAGCCAGAAGGGCACCGGGCTTTCATCATTCTCATTCTTCAAGCGCTTGGCAAAGAGCTTGCCGGACCGTCCTGCGAGTTCGGGCCCAACCAGGGGAGGCAACAGCGGGCCGCGGCTGGCACTTACGCTTTGGCCGGCGTCGTCGTAGGCTTCGACCACCAGGATCAGGTGACGATCGATGAAACCGGTC
>JBFWSD010000843.1:0-4045 GCA_050248575.1 Gemmataceae bacterium | reverse complement strand
GCAGCGATTACGGCCCGTTCCGGGATCGCAGCGTGCCCTTCCTGTTCTTCAGCACGGGCCACCACGCCGATTACCACCGGCCCAGCGACCTGCCCGAGAAGATCGACTACGACAAGCTGAAACGTAACAGCGACTGGATCGTGTCGCTCGTGGATCGGCTGGCCAACGACGATGCAGCGCCCCGCTGGCAGCCCATCGACGAGCCCGACATCGACGAGGTCCGCACCGTCCACTTGCTGTTGTCGCGCGTGCTGGACAGGCCGGGAGCCCTGCCCTTGACCGAAACGCAGCGCCACCAGGTCGACCTGGTCCGCAAGCGCCTGAAGCAGATCCTCGACAACGGCAAGTTCTCCACCGTGGAACGGACAGCCATGATCTGGTCGGCACGACTGCTGATGTTCACGGTCTTCCAGTGAGATTGGCGCGGCCATCAAGAAAAGCCCGGCTTCTCTGGAGAAGCCGGGCTTTTTCGATTTGCAGAAGTGGTAACTCAAACTCCCAGTCGCTGCCGGATGACGATCTCCAGCTCACGCAAGTGAGCGGGGTCGGCCCCTTCGCCGCGCCAGATGATGCGGCCGGTCTCGTCGACCAGCACCAGCGTCGGCCAGGCCCGCACGCCGAACTGCGTCTTCACCGGGCAATCTTGCAGGCTCGAGCCTTCCAGCAGGCGGTAGTTGATCCGCAGGCGATCGCGGACGTGCTGGATCTTGCGGACATTCTCTTCGTGCGTGCCCTTCTCGTAGGCGATGCCGATCACTTCCAGGCCGTACGGGCCATAGCGGCCTTGCAGCTCGGTCAGCTTCGGGATCGTCCGCAAGCAGGGCAGACACCACGAGCCCCAGAAGTCGATGAGAACGAGTCGGCCCCGTCGTTCGCGGCGCAGTTCGTAAGGGCGGCCCTCCACGTCGTTGAGCGCGAAGTTGTAGAGTTGCGAACCCGTCAACACACACGACGGCACTCGCGCCGGACCCGGATCGAAGGCAGTCGGGGCGGGCCGCACCACCGGCGGGGGCGGGGGCGGCTGCACCACGCTGCGCGGCGCGGGCTGCCACGCCGGAGCCGGCGGACGTGCATACGGATTGGGCGTTGTCATCATGCGATTCAGGTCCGCCCGCGGATTCTCGGCCACGTTCTCCGGGCGCACGGGCGGCGCGGGGGCGAACTCGCGCGACGGCGGCGTCGGTGCGGGTGGAGCCGGTTGCGCCGCGGGCGGCGCGCCCCAGGGTTGCGGCGGCCCCAGCCCGCCAATGCCCACGGGTGGACCGAGATCGGCGGCGCGGCCATAGCCGTTGGTCGGATTCACGGGGGGCGGCTGATAGGCCGGAGACGGCGTCGGTGTCGGTGCGGGAGCCGCATACTGATTCGCGGCCAGCTTGATCAGCACGCGGGCATCGGGCGGGGTCGCCGTCGTCGTCCCGCTCAGTTCCGGCGCGCCGTTCACGCGCGCCGTCAGCTCGTAACGCTTGCCCGTCTGCAGGCCCTGAATAAGGAAGTAGCCCTGCCGGTCGACGGGCACCTCGATGGGCGCCTCGTTGCCGGTCGCCACTGCGCCCACTTCCCTCACCTGGATGAAAGCCGATCCCGGATTGCGATTCGTCGTGTCCAGCACCTGGCCGGCAATGACGCCATACACGGGCCCGCTTGCATTCACGGGCGGCGGCGTGGGCTGCGCGATACGGTCGGCCGCCGGAGCGGGCGCACCATTCAAGCCCGCCGGGCTGGCCGGCGTTGTCGACTTGCCGCCACGCCGGGCCAACGAGTTACAGCCCGTCGTCGTCAGCAGCAGGAACAGGATCGTCCAGGATGTGAGCCGCACCACGAGGACCTCGACAGTCTTCAAGAAGGGACAGGCAATCGCGCTGACGGGCAACATCGTCACGCGGCGCGAATGCGCCGGGGCCAATGCCCAACGATGCTCACCGAAAGCATTCCCTTCGATTCTCCCTCGGTCAAGGAATCCAGACGGTCTCACCAGCAAGCCGGAGGAGTTCTACAGTCTCTTATTGGAAAAACAGCGCAGCTCCGCGCGGCCGCGCCCACATCTTCGCTACCCTCGCCAGTCTCGTTAGCCCGACGCGCCGGCGAAAGATGGGGCGACTTCCCCCCTGGCCCATCGCTCCAGCGGCAGACTGCGATCGGACTCCCCCTTCTTGACTAGATCGGTCATGATGGTGGTGACGAATAGGGAAAGTTTGCCGCGAGCCAGGCATGACTGTAGCTGTCCGCATCTATCGAGACCAGGAGCTGTGGCCGCGCCTGGCGGCGTGGCAGCCCTTGTGCCGTGATTTGCCCCATAGCAGACGGCCCGGCTGGCTCCGCGTGCTCGCCAGCGGGCTACAACACCAGGCGATCGGGCTGGAAGCCCAGCGCCAGCACGAACTGTGCGGGATCCTGCCCCTGGCTTACGTGCAGAGCCTGCTCTTCGGCCGCTTCCTGGTCGGGCTGCCCTACCTGAATTACGGCGGCGTTCTCGCTGACGCGGAGGACGTGGCCCGCGCACTCATCGATCGCGCCATCGAGCTGGCTGATGAACTCGAGGTCCGCTTCCTCGAGCTCCGGCACGAGACGGCGGCCACCCATTCCAGGCTGGCCACGCGCGAACAGGGCAAGGTGCAGATGAGGCTGCCCCTCCCCTCCTCTGCGGACGAGTTGTGGACAGCCCTCGATGCCAAGGTCCGCAACCAGGTCCGCAAGGCGGAAAAGCAAGGGCTGACGACCGACTGGGGCCGCGCGGAGTTGCTGCCCGACTTCTACGATGTCTTCAGCCGCCGCATGCGCGAGCTGGGCACGCCGGTCTACAGTCGACAGCTCTTCACTTCCATCCTCGACGAATTTCCTGATGATGCCGAATTCGCCGTGGTGCGCGCGGGCAACACCGCGCTGGCCGCGGCCCTCGTCTTGCACGGCCCCACCATGACCGAGGCTCCGAGTGCCGCCTCGCGCCGCGAACGGCAGGACAGCAACGCGAACATGTTCCTTTACTGGCAACTGCTGCGCCGGGCCATCGAACGGGGCCAGCGCACCTTCGACTTCGGCCGCAGCGATCCCGACAGCGGCACCTATCGCTTCAAGGGACAATGGGGCGCCGTGCCTGCACCAACGGCGTGGCAATACTACCTGCGCAAGGGATCGATGGAGGATATGCGGCCCGGCAACGCGAAATTCAGCCTGGCGGTGAAAATGTGGCGAAAGCTGCCCCTACCCGTGACGCGCTGGCTTGGCCCGTGGATCGTGCGCGGCATCCCGTGATCACGTACCATTGGCCGATTCGCCGCTTCCGTTCGTGTGCACTTCAAGTTCGGTGACGAGCATCGAGTCAACGATGCTGAAGGTGTCGTCGGGCCGATAAACGATGATGATGCGGCCGCTCGGAGACTGCGATGCGAAGTCGCGATGAGGCACTTCCAGGCGCCGCCCATCCGCGAGATGAATGGTGAACGGCCGGAAGGGGGTTGCCTCGCGCAATGTCCGAAAGTCTGCCGCTGCCATGTACCCCTCCTTCACGGAGATTGTACTACGGCCGGTGTGAGGGCAAAAGACAACGAGTGCGGGGACTCCCATCCCCGCACCCGTTGGGTTCTCCACTCAAGCGGGAGCAGAAGCCCGGCTTCTCGGCGTTTTCTGCGATTTTCTCGCTCCCGAGAATCCATGAAGCCGGGCTTCTCGATATTTGCGGATTGCCTCTCAGCTTACTTCTTGAACGCCTTCAGCCAGGCGTCGAAGCCCTCTTTGGCCTTCACCATCGACTTGTCCGGGCCGATCACGCGGATCACGTGCGTGTTGTCCGGCGTCTCGATCAACACATTGAACATGCGGTAGTTGGGCACCTTCACCGCCTTGAAGTCGGGGTCGATGGGGTTCTTCTTCTTCAGGTAGGTGCCGGCCACTTCCACATAGATCAGCTTCAGCTTGCCGTTGGTCATCTTCTCGACTTTGGAGATGTCCTTGACGGTCTGCCCTTCGGGGACGACGAACATCTTCTGGGCGCGCAGGACGTTCTGGTCATCGGTGCCCGTCACGTCGGGCCGGATGCTCAACTCGATGT
>JBFWSD010000842.1:0-4048 GCA_050248575.1 Gemmataceae bacterium | reverse complement strand
GGGTTATCTGCTGGATCAGATCCGCATCAACGGCGAGAAGACGGAACTGGTGGAAGAAGTGACGGCCCTGGCCAAGCGCTACGGCATCGCCACGCCCTACACCAGCTACCTGATCGTGCCGGATGGCGAGGTTCCGGTGGTGAATGGCGGCGGTGGCCGTCCCGTGCCGCGTCCCGCGTTGCCCCCGGCCGTCCTGCGGGGCGCCGAAGACAAGCCGGGCCGCGTGATCGACTTCCTCCAGAAGGGCGAAGCCAAGGACGATTTCGGCAAGGCCCGCAACAAGGTCGCCAACGAGGAGTTGGAACGGGCCGCCGCCGATAGCGCCGCTCCGGGTGCAGCCCCCGCTGCCGAAGCCGCCCTCGAGAAGAAAAAGTCGCTCGAGCAGGCTCTGGCTGCCCTCAAGCAGCAGGATGGCCGCCGCGTGCAGTCGGGCAAGCTCGGCGTCGATCTGTCGGTGGCCAACGCCCGCCTCCGCGATCAGCGTCGCCTCGAGCAGACGGCCCAGCGCCGCGTGGCGGGCCGCACCTGCATCGAAATCGGCGGCCTGTGGGTCGACACCGACTTCAACGCCAAGATGGATGTGGTGGTCGTGAAGGCCATGAGCGACGGCTACTTCAAGCTGCTCGCCAAGCGTCCCGAGCTGAAGGAACTGTTCCGCCTGGGCAACTACCTGGTGTGGGTGGCCCCGAGCGGGCAGGCCCTGGTGATCGACGCCGGCGACGGCAAGGAACAGCTCACCGACGCCGAGATCGACGCCCTGTTCACCACGAAGAAGTGATCGTCACTCGAAATAGAGCCCACCGCGGAGGTTCTCGCCAAACCTCCGCGGTTTTTTTTGCCCCCATATCAATTGCTTCTTGGCAAACAGACAAACCTGACACGTAGCTTTCCTCTGCCCGGCGCAATATTAAGGTGTAGCACGACACAGCGCACGCCAAGCAGGCAAATCGCTGATGTGAGACCGTGCGCGCTGCAACGGCCCGCGCCGAAGTGGGCCGGTTGCACACTTGATATTCAGCAATTTTCTCCTCAAGTCGGGAGCCTGCAATGATCAGAAGCGAATAGCACAACGCGTTCGGTGTGCAAGGGAAGTGTGCAAGCGGCTTGCGGACCCCAAATTCCGCGATTTCTGTCGGATGAACGAGCGGCAGGGCACGGGGATTTTCGTTCGCGTGCGCTGGAGGCGGTGACAGATCGGGGGAAACGGCTCAGTCACGCGATCAAGCCCGTGACTGGCTTGCCCAGGCCGTCCTTGGTCACGTAGAACGGGCGGCGCTCCACTTCGAAGCTGTGCTTGGGGGAGATGCCCATCAAATGATAGAGCGTGGCGTGGAGGTCCTGAATGGGCACGGGGTTCTCCACGGTGGCACAGGGGTACTCGTCATCGGTCCTGCCGTGGACGTTGGCCTTCTTGATGCCGCCGCCGAAGAGGAGGAAGGAGGCCGCGGCGCCGAAGTGGCCGTGCAGGCCGTAGTTGTTGATGGTGTCGATGGTCTTGACCTTGGTGCCGCCGCGGCCGATCGTGGCCCGGCCAAATTCGGTGGCCAGCACCACCAGCGTGCTGTCGAGCAGCCCGCGTTCTTCCAGGTCGAGGATCAGCCGGGCCACCGGCGCGTCGATCACCTTCTTCATCTTGGCCTGCCCGCGATGGCCGTCGCTGTGCGTGTCCCAGCCCTTGGCGTTCTCGAAGTCGACGTGGACCTCGACGAAGCGGGCTCCCGCTTCCACCAGCCGCCGCGCCAGCAGGCAGCCCCGCCCGAACGGGCCGGTATCGTAAGTCTGATAGACTTCCTTTTTTTCCTGCCCGAGGTCGAGCGCCTTGGCGGCGGGCGACTTGAGCAAGCGATATGCGCTGTCGAGCGAACGCAGCAGCGATTCCTTCTGATGGCTGCTGCCCAGTTCGCCCACCGGGCTGGCTGCCACCAGCTCCTTGAAACGACGATAGCGATCGTCGAAGCGGCCCGCGTCGATGCGCGTGCGCAGGATGTCGGCGGCGCGGGTGGCCTCGGGGATCATCAGCGAACCGTGCTCGGCGCCCAGGAACCCGGCCGTGCTGAAGGCAGCCAGGGCCAGGAACACGTTGGCTGTTTTCTCGGAGCGGCCGATCTCGATATAGGGCGGGATGTCCGGGTTGAGCGGCCCGCGCAGCCTGGAGATCACTGCACCCAGGAACGGCGGCGCCACCGTGCTGGGCAGCGTGTAGCCCGTGTGGAACTTGAACTGCAGCGGGATATGTTGCAAGTCTTCGGCCTGGGCCCCGTAGTCGCGGGCCACGTAGCTACGGAGCACGCTGCCCCGATCGATGACCTGCGCCAGGTTCTCCACGCCCTGGCAGAACTTGATGTGGTCGACGCAGGTGTCGATGGTGGGAAAGGAGGAGAGGAGCTTCTTCGTCTCCATGCCCTTCTCGAAGGGGAAGTAGCGCTTGGGGTCGAAGGTCTCGGTCTGGCCCATGGCGCCGCCCATCCACAGGAGGATCATGCGGTCGGCGCGGGGTTTGGGGGCCGCCGCCGCGTGCGAAGAGGCGGCGTTCATCGACAGCGCCGCCAGCGTGGCCGCACTGGCCTGCCCGAGAAACTCACGACGGGAGAAGCGGTTCATCTTTCTTTCCCTCCACATCGTTCCCACGCTTTAGAGCGTGGGAACGGCCGGCTAGCGCACCAGTTGGAACTCGGGCAGCATGGCCAGGGCCCAGATCAGATCGCCCACTTGCTTGTTCGTCGGCTCGGGGCCAAGAAGATCGAGACAGATGGCCCGCTCCTTTGCGGTCGGCAGGCGGCACAACGCCTGCCGATACAGCCGTTCCACCAGCTTGCCATCGATCGGGCCCTTCACCTTCACCACGTAAATCAGCTCGTGCAGTTCGGCGCCGTTCAGCAGTTCGAGCGCCTGCAGCGCCGAGGGCCGATCCAGCCGGCAGGTCACCACCGTGCGGCGATCGGGCCGGCCCAGCACTTCCAGCAAGCGGTCGCCGTTCTTGTGCCAGGCGCGTTCCTTGCCGCCCGCCAAGGATTGCACCGCATCGACGAACTCCTCGGCGGTCAACCGACGCACGCGCGGGCCGCGAAACAACGCATCCTCATCAGCTTCGACGGCGGGCCGTTGATACGCCCGCGACGTCAGGATCAGCGTCAGCGTGCGCTTGAGGTCGTACTTGTGGGCCACCAGGTCGCTGGCAAGCCAGTCGAGCAGATCGGCGTCGAAGGGCTGCCCGCTCATGTCGTCCAGCGTGGCGATGATGCCTTGCCCCATGAGCTTGGCCCACAGGCGGTTGACGATGGTGCGGGCAAAGCGGCCATTCTTCGGCGTGGTCATCAGCTCGGCCAGCTGAGCACGCCGCCGGGCCACAGGCGCGGCCGGATCGATGTTGCCCACGTCGGGGAACAGGAACCGCGGCGAGGGCCGGCGTCCCGTGGGCACCTCGCAGCGCGTTACTTCCAGCGGCTTGTCGGTGTAGATCGAGGCCATCGCCCAGGTCTCGTCCATGGTCCAGCGATCCAGGAAGCTATCGTGGCAGGTCGCACACTTGAGCTGCACGCCCAGGAAAACCTGAGCCAGGTTCTGGATGCCCTGCACTTGCCAGGCCTGGTCGCCGCGCGGCACTTCCAGTCCGCCTTGCAAACCCAGCAAGAAGCCGGCCGAATCGTTGTTGCCGGGCTGCTTGTCCTTCAGCCCGGCCTCGCTGGCCTTCACCCGATCGGTGGCAAGCAGTTCGGCATTGGGCGGATCGATCAGCTCGCGAACCATCACGTCGACGGGCTTGTTGCTGAGCAGGCTATGTTCGAGCCAGCCCGTGATCGGGCGGAAGACGTCGGTGGTGCCCAGGTCTTTCTTGCCGTCACGCAAATGATCCTGCCAGAAGGTGATCCAGTGATCGGTGTAGCGGCGGTCGTCGGCCAGCAGACGCTCGACCAGCTTCGTCCGCTTGTCGGGATTCTTGTCGGCAAGGAAGGCAACCACTCCTTCATTGGTGGGCAGCAGCCCTACTGCATCGAGATAGACGCGACGCAGGAAGACCTCGTCGCTGACAGCGTTCGCGGGCTGGATC
>JBFWSD010000841.1:0-4050 GCA_050248575.1 Gemmataceae bacterium | reverse complement strand
GCCATCCTCAACAAGCTGCGCGCGCATCCGGATCGCGCCCGAGCCATTCGTGCTCTCGTCGCTGCCGCGGGCGACCCTGAAGTCCCCTTCGGCCTGCGCCTGGGCAACTGGTTCGTCTCGGGCCGCTTTGACAAGCTGCTCCGCTGTGATCCGGGCTGGGAAGTGATCGACTGGAAGACCGATGCCGACCAGGATGTCGACGCGATCGTTGCCAGGCACACGCCCCAGATGCGTCTCTACGGACTGGCCCTGTGGCGGGCCAATCTGGCCCACCTCGTCAAGGGAAGCGTCCGCGTTCATCTGGCCTTGCTTGGCCCGTTGGCCGTTCACACACTGTCTTTCACGACCGACGAGCTGGAGGTCTTTGCCCGGGAACTGGAAGAAGAGCTGCGTGCCATGATGGCCAGCGGTGCGTAGGCTTGCCCTATTCGGCGTCGTTCTTTTTCCGTTCGCCGAAGCGGATCTTGGCGTTGCCCACGCGGATGATGTCCCCTGAATGCAGCCGGGTCAGCCCGTCGATCAGGTCGCCGTTCAGGTAGGTGCCATCCGGTGAGTCGAGATCTTCCAGGTAGAAGCGGTTCCCCTTGCGGACGATGCGGGCGTGATTCTTCTCCACGCCCTGGTAGCCGAACAGGCCGATGTCGCAGGCCTCCGCGCGGCCAATGTCGATGGCGGGCTTGGTGATGATCAGTTCCAGCCCCTGGCGGCGGCCGTTCTGCACCTTGACCCAGGCTTCGCGCAGGATCACCTGGGCCAGCCCGATCAAGAGGCCGATGCACATGCCCAGAGCCACGAAGCCCGTCGCACTCGGGCTCCAGAGCTGATCGACCGGCTTGCCCTCGAAGAGCCGGTTCCAGATGCCGTGCAAGACGATGGACAGAAAGCCGCCGAGCAGGCCGCCCACGGTGCCGCCGATCACGCCGTTGACGATTTTTTTCACGGCCCCCATGGGGTCTTCTTGCTGGATCACCCGCGACAGCACGTCGAATGCGCCCACCGAGGCGCCGATCAGGAAGCCGGTCAACGACCAGCCGAAGATCACGAAGACCGACAGGGGCATGCGATCGTAGAGGAAGCCGCCGATCATCCCCCCCATCATGCCGCCGATGAGGCCAACCACCACGGCCACGGCCACGCGCACCACGATCAGATGCAGGCGGCGGAAGGGAATGTTCCAGAGGGCATCGAGCAAACCGAGGCCAAGCGACACGAACAGGCCGAGCATCATACCGCTCACGGCCGCCTTGATCACGGGCTGGTCATCGAGCCCCTGGCCCAGGAAGCGCCCGAGTGTCCAGCCGAAGAGTGCGGCCCACGCCCCGACCAGCGCGCAGTAATAGATGAAGAGACGAAACGACATGCCGTCAGCCCGCCCGCGAATTTGAAGTCATGAGGATGTTGATACCAGAAACGGGACGCGTTCACCAGTGGGCAGAAGGAATGCAAAGTCAGAATGCAGAACGATGAATGAGAGCGGAAAAAAAGGTCTCAATCCAGCAGCCGCTTGAGGGCTGCGACCCCCATGCCCATCACCTGTGTGGCATTGATCTGCCACAGGGTCGGATTCATCAGTTCCAGCGAGACGTGACCGTCGTAGCCGATCCGTTTCAGGTGCTCGATGATTGGGGCCAACCGATAGTCGCCGTCGCCGGGCAAGACGCGGTCTGCATCGCTGGCCAGCTCGCGAGGCACGCCCGCCACGTCGCACACCTGCACGAAGGCCAGGGTCTCCTTCGTCAACAGAGCCAGGTCCTCGAATTTGCTTGGCCCGGTGTAGAAATGAAATACGTCGAGGTTGACCCCCACGTTTTTTTCGTTGCACTGGAGCACCAGCGACAGGGCCGTGTCGAGACTGGCACAGAAGGTAGAACGGCCGCGAAACTCCAGGGCCACGTGAACGTCAAAGCCGCCCGCCCATTGCGCGGCTTGCCTGAGCGACACGACCGCCCTCTCCAAGGCGAGCGCATCGACCCGTTCAACGAAATCAGCCACTACCAGCAGCGTCTTGATGCCGAGGGCCTGGCAAAGCTCGAGGCGGCGGCGATAGTGTTCGAAGTGGGCCTTGCGCTGCTCGCCTTGCGACAGAAGCAGCCCGCCCTGATACGCTGCGGCGGCCAGCGCGACGTGCTGATCGTCGAGCAGTTTGCGCGTGTCGTCGAGCGAATGCTTTTCGAGATGCTGTTCCAGCTTGGTGAGCCAGACTTCGAGGGCCGGGCACTCGGCCTCGGCGCAGGCCCGGACATCGTCGGCAAAGCTGCCCGGCATGGTGGTCGCTTGACTGATGCAATACTTCATATCGATGCCCAGCGCGGAACTGCGGTGAGCGCGAAGGTCGCTGCGATCAACCTGGTCGGCGTGAAAGCGCCTACCTTGCCTGCACGGATCGCGGGCCGCAAATTCTCAGGTGCCTCGGAAAAAGTTTATTCTTCCAGCCTCGCCCAGCACGTGCAAGCGAAGAGACTGGATCGATTCTCGTTTCTACAAACGGGATTGAAAAAAATGGCATGGGCCGTTCTAGTGCCGAATTCCGACTGATAACTCTGCGAGGTGATTAATCAAAGCGGCCTCAAAGAGTTAGGCAACAAGATGAGCGAACGGTCGTCGCGATTGCCCTTATGGCACCGGAAATGCTGGATGGAGAGTGCTCCCAGATCTCGATGCACTCGTTTTCCATCGACTCGCGCAGCCGGGGCAACTTATCTCGACTCGCTCGCTCACGCCGTCGCAAGATGCGACGCCGTTTATCCGGACAAGGAGAGGTCCATGAAACGCCGGTTCATCATCCTCGCCATTCTGTTGACCGTATTGCTGGTAGAAGGTTTTGTGCTGGCCCGCATGACGCGGCTGAATGCCGAACGGCAGTCCACGCCGCGCCGCGTGCAGTTTGGCGTGCGCGAGAAAGCCGAGTCTTACTCGGCAGCCGCCACACGCTGGCGGACGGCACAGCCGCGCCACTGGCGTCATGTCATGCTGCAGCGCTGACGCCACCGATCGAGCACTCCCCCACCCGCTTGGTTTTCGATAAGAGGTAAGGCCCATGATGCGACCCGAACACGGTCCCGACAGTTTCCACCCGACCCACGGCCACGCCGGGCCGGCTCACGACGTTGCCCACGGCGAACACGTCCACCACGACGGCCACGAACACGAGGCCATCGACGACTGGGAACACGCCTGGATTGACCTCGGCGGCGAAGGCTGATTCCGCACCAGTATGCTCCTCTCGGTCCCCTCACCGGGGGGCCGGCTCGACCTTTTCGAGCGGGCCCGCCGGTCGCTTTTTTGCCCGCCGCGAATGCACAGCCCGCGCTCAGGTGATACAAAGAACCTGAGCGCCTTTCCAACAGCGGGACCAGCCATCATGCAGAAGAAACCCTACGGATCTTGGACCTCGCCCATCACTTCGGCGGCGATCGTGGCGGGCACGGTCGGTCTCGAACAGCCCCGCTTCGATGGCCAGGACATCTTCTGGATCGAGGGCCGCCCCGCCGAGGCGGGCCGCAACGTCGTCGTCCGCCGCCAAGCCACTGGCACTTGCACCGATCTCACGCCGCGGCCCTTCAATGCCCGCAATCGCGTCCACGAATACGGCGGCGCGGCCTATACCGTGCATCGCGGCACTGTCTATTTCAGCAACTTCGCCGATCAGCGCCTCTACGCCCAGGAGGCGGATGGTGTGCCCGTGCCGCTCACACCCGAAGATCTACGCCGCTACGCCGACTACGTGTTCGATGCGCACCGGCGTCGGCTGATCGGCGTGTGCGAGGATCATAGCCGCGGCGAACAGCAAGTGAGCAACTTCATTGGCGCCATCGAAGCGCAGGGCTGTACCTCCGCCGATGTCCTGGTCGACGGGCACGATTTCTACTCCACGCCGCGGCTCAGTCCCGATTACCAGCGCCTGGCCTGGCTGGCCTGGAACCATCCCAACATGCCCTGGGACGGGACCGAGCTCTGGGTCGGCGAGTTCGACGAAAGCAATACGCTTATCCGTCGCACTCACATCGCCGGCAGCACCGAAGAAGCCGTCTTCCAGCCCGAATGGGGCCC
>JBFWSD010000840.1:0-4053 GCA_050248575.1 Gemmataceae bacterium | reverse complement strand
CCCTTGATGTAACCGTGCGTGGTGGTGAAGCCAGCGCCCGGGCCAAGCACGCACCAGCGGTCGGGATGATGCAGGCCGAGATGCCAGGTGCCCGCGCCGCCCATGGAGAAGCCGCGGAGGACGATGCGGCGCGGATCGATGAGGTCGCGGCCCGCCTTTTTCTCGGCGGCCAGGAAGGCGGCAATCGCTTCATGGACGTCGGTCTCGCCCGCCCAGCGATAGGCGTTGTTGCCGCGGCCGTAGATGTCGAGCCGCACGAAGGGCTGATCCTTCGGCGTCGCCTTGCCGTTGTGCTGATTGAGGAACTTCACCTCGGAAATGCTGCTGTCGCGGCCGTGCAATACGACATCCAGCCGCCACTTCTTGGTCTTGTCCTTGCCATAGTCGAGAGGGAGCGCGATCGAGTAGGGCTGCACCGAGCCATCCACGCGCGAACGATAGGCACGGCTGACGTCCTGACCCGGCGCGTAGCGCCAGGGCGACTCACTTCTCTCGAGGAGGCCGGCGCGGTTCAGCCCTTCATCAAGGATGGCCAGCGTCCACTTGCCCGCATCCTTGTGATAGTACTCCTTGTGTTGCAACATCCATTCGGCGGCTTTCAGATAGATCTCGACCTCGGCAAGCAGATCGTCGGGCTGGTTGCCCTTGGCCAGCGCCGCTACCCGCCTGGCGAGCTCAGCGGTCTTGGCTTCGATCGCCTTGCGTGTCGCCGCATCGGGTACATTTGCGGCCGGCGGCTCGAACTGGCCCCGGCCGGGCAGTACGACGAACAAACACAGCAACAGAACCATTGCCAGGCAGCGTTTCATGTGGATTCTCCGGAGCGGAGGTGTAGCAGGTGCATGGACGCCATGACGATACGCCAGGGCTGCCCCGGCCGCAATGAGCGCGGCAAAAAATCCGCCGGGCTGTCGATCCGGGCAGCCCGCGTTCGACCTGAGTGCAGAAGCCAATGAAACCTGCGCAAAGGTGCGAACATGAACAGGATTTGCAGTGTCTTCAAGGAGCAGGCAGCACCTGGGCGAGCATCCTGGTTCTCAACTGTGTTTTGCCGTTCGCTCGCACGACTCATATCGTCCGGCACCAAAGCTGCCTTGCAGGAGGAGGTAGACAGGAGGCCCGTCATGGACTCGACCAGCATCAACAACTGGAGCAGAGAAGAGCGGGAGCAGCTGGCGGTTCCGGAACACGATCCGGACTACCTGCCGCCGGGTATGCAGCCCCCGCCGCACTGGTACACGGAGAACGGCCACTACATCGGCACCACCATCGTGGTGCCGGCCACTCTCATCACCGAATAGGCGCACAAGACAACGAGCGCCGGGGTCGTATGGCCGGTGAAACTGATCCGCGCCAGCCTGCGTGGACGGCAAACTTTGCACGACCGTCATATTGTGACTCTTCGCGCTGCAAACTGCAGCAGTCGCACCGGGGCACGGTGGCTTCCGCAAATCCAGGCGATTATAAGGAGGTTGGCGGCCGCGCCGCCTGGGTGGAATGTGCTCACGACACCAACGCGAGGAGCTGGCATGAAGGCACTGGTCTTGCTGACGCTACTGGTCCCCGGGCAATGTCCGCCGCCCCTGCCACAGCCCGCAACGGCCTGCTACCCGGCACCGTCCTGGAAGGTACAACAGGATCCGCGCGTCGATGCGGTGCTTGGATTCAATACGGCCGCGCTCGATGCCGTGCGTGCCGAGAAGACGCCGCCGCCGTTGGCGGCCCGCAACCTGGCGATCATGCACGCGGCCATCTTCGATGCGGTGAATGCGATCGAGCGGACGCATCGGCCCTACCGCGTCGACGTGGGCACGCGCGGGCCAACCTCGATGGGGGCCGCCGCCGCGGTCGCTGCCCATCGAACGCTTGTCGAACTCTTTCCCAAACAGCGCGAACGCTTCGACCGCGAACTCGAAGCCGCTCTCGGCGTGGTTGCTGACGGCGAGGCGCGGCGGAACGGCATCGACCTGGGCCGCTACGTGGGCGAACAGATGCTCGAATGGCGGGCCCGTGACGGCGTCACCGAACAGGTCGCCTATCGGCCGGGCCGCACGCCCGGCGAATGGCAGCCCACGCTGCCCGACTTCAAGCCGCCGCTCTATCCCCAGTGGCCGAAGGTGAAGTGCTTCGCGATGGGGAGCAGCTGGCAATTCCGGCCCGAAGGTCCGCCTGCCCTGCACACTCCGCAATATGCAGAGGCCTTCAACGAAGTGAAGGCCCTGGGCGGGGTGCACAGCACGGTCCGGACGGCCGATCAGACCCGGATCGCGTATTTCTGGCGAGACGATCCGGGCACCTGCACGCCCCCTGGCCACTGGAACATGATTGCCCAGCAAGTGGCGAAGTCGCGCAACACCAGCTTGCCCGAGAATGCGCGGCTGTTCGCCCTCTTGAACATCGCGCTCGCCGACGCGGCCATCGCTTCCTGGGACTGCAAGTTTCACTATCAGTTCTGGCGGCCCGTCACGGCCATCCGCCGCGCCGCTGAGGTGAACAATCCGCGCACCACACCGGACCGCGAGTGGACCTCGCTGATCGTGGCGCCGCCCTTCCCTGCTTACACATCGGGCCATAGCACCTTCAGCGGGGCGGGAGCGACGATGCTGGCCCGCTATTTCGGCACCGATCGCGTGACCTTCACCGTGGGCTCGGATGAGATGGACGGCGTGGAACGCACGTTCCATTCGTTCTGGTGCGCCGCGGAGGAAGCGGGCAAGAGTCGCATCTACGGCGGCATCCACTGGGAATTCGACAATGCCGATGGCCTGGCGGGCGGGCGCAACGTGGCCGATTTCGTGTACAAGAACTTCCTCACACCGCTCCGTCAGGAACGGGCTGCCCTCCCAGCGGAGTTTTCCACGGCCCTGTATCGACGCTGATTTTTCTTGAGTGGCCCGGGTCCGCGCCGCAAAATGGCACCGCTCTCGTCCTGAGGCCGTGGTGGCACGGCCGCGCGCCTTCTCTGAAGAGGACTCCCATTCATGAGCAGTGTCCTGCCCGGAATCATCGAGGCCAACACCAAGAAGGCCGAATGGAGCAAGGCCGCCGCGCCCGACGAGGCACGTTGCTTGCGCGTCGACCAGCTGGCCAAGGGCGGGCCGGCCGGGCAAGCCGGTGTGCAAGCGGGCGATCTCGTCGTCGAGATCGATGGCGTGCCCGCCTTCGAGTGCCCGCTGAGCCTGCAGGCGACGACCAGGCCGCCCACCCGGCACGACTTCTTCAGCCGTTCTCGTCAAGAGCTGCTCAAGCTGGAAACCACCGGCATCGATCTGGGCGCGGTGTTCAAGCCGACAGCCGCCTCGATCCTGGGCCGCTACAATCCGGCAGCCGGCTTCACGGGCGACCCGGAAGATCTGCTCGAGCTATGGCAAGCCGGCGACTGGACCGCGCTCGAAGAACTGTCGCTGGCCACGGTTGGCGTGGAAAAGGCGGGCGGGCTACTCGGCATCTTCAAGAGTGCGCGGCCGCGCCGCGACGTCAATCATCCCGCGCTCTTGCTGCTGGGCGCTGCCCGCTACGAGCTGGGCCGCCACGAAGAAGGCATCGACCTCATACTCGACTACCACGAACGCTTCGCCCCCGACTGGACCATGGAGTATGACGCGGTCGCGATCCACTACATGGCCGAGGCCGTCCTGGCCAAGGACCAGCGCCAGCAGGCCGTCGACCTCTTCCAGGAAGCCTATTCCATGGGCCCGTACCTGTCGCGCATCGCCGATCGAGTCGAGGCCATCGGCGAGCCCAGGCCGCAGGTGGTCAGCAAATGGGTCGGGCAGCCCTTCCCGGTGCAATACGAACTGGCCGCGCTCGACGAACCAAACGCGCCACGCTACAAGTTTGCCGATGCTGCGCAAGCGCTGGGGGACGGGCAGTTTCTCATCGTCTGCCTGCTGGCCAGTTTCCGCGGCAACGGCCCGTATGATGAGTTTCAGCAGCGTTATGGCCACATCAACACGTTTCTGAAGGACGAGTTGCCCATGCTGCACGTCATCACGGCGAGCAACGAGAAACCGGCAGACCGGCCCAACTGGTTCCGCGGCGAGGAACGCAATC
>JBFWSD010000839.1:0-4054 GCA_050248575.1 Gemmataceae bacterium | reverse complement strand
TCCTTTTTGCGTCCCACGTAGTACCAGCCACGCGGCACGATGCAATCCAGATCGTCCGCTTCGCCAAGAAAGAACTCCTTGAGCTCTTGCTGACATTCCACGCACGGATTGACTTCGCCGTCCGCGACGAGAAGCTGGAAGGCACAACGGATACGGCGCAGGTTGTCGGTATCGGTGATCGGGCTCAGCGACCAGTTCTCGGTGATGTCGCGCGTCGATTGCAAGGTGGGCGCAAGCGTCAAGATGGCCAGGCCGCCTACTTGCTGATTGAAGACCATCGTCGGCGAATACTGCGGGCCGCCGCCAGCCTGGTAAGTGTCGTCGATCGAGACGGTCCCGGCGTTGACAACGGCCAGCGACGGGATTGCGAATGGGTTCTTGGTGAACAGGGCCACATTGTCAAGTACCTGCTGATAGTTGATATCGGTGATGGTGTTCGTAACGTGATTGGTCTTGTGGGCCAGGGCGCGATGCGTGGCGCAGCCGCTTGCCGAGGCCAACAGTGTCAGTGCCAGCAATAGTCGCACCATCAGCATGCCACTTCGTCCGCAGGGAAGGGATCTCTGCCGGTTGTATCGGTTGAGAGAGGCTACACACTCAAGTTTGTCCGGGAACTGTTGCAGGCCGCGGGACAGTCAATTCGCGCAGTCCGGCGACCCCGCGCAAGCACGGCAGGCTGGCGAAATCATAAAGTGACGCCATGAACGCAACCATCACCGCCATCCGTGCCCGCGAGGTGCTCGATAGCCGCGGGCATCCCACCGTGGAAGTGGATGTGTCCACTTCGAGCGGTGGCCTGGGCCGGGCCATCGTCCCTTCCGGTGCCAGCACTGGCCGACACGAGGCCCTCGAACTTCGTGACGGCGACCTGGCCCGTTATGGCGGCAAAGGAGTTCGCCGCGCGGTGGCCAGCGTCAATGAGACGATCGCGACCAGGTTGATCGGCCTGCCCGTTGCCGATCAGGCAACCATCGATCAAACGATGCGCGACCTCGACGGCACGCCCGACAAGTCGCGCCTGGGGGCCAATGCCATCCTCGGCGTCTCACTGGCCGCGGCACACGCGGCGGCCGCGGCCGCAAAGATCCCGCTCTGGCAACACATCCACCATCTGGGCCAGACGGCCGGGCTGAACGAGCCCGCCGCCATGCCCCTGCCCATGGTCAACCTCATCAGCGGTGGGCTGCACGCGGGGGGAAATCTCGACTTCCAGGATTTCCTGTTCCTGCCCATCGGCGCGAACAGCTACGCGCAAGCACTCGAATGGACCGTGAAGGTCTATCGCACGCTGTCGTCCATCTTGCAGAAGAAGGGCTACGAAGGAGTGCTCGTCGGCGACGAAGGGGGATTTGGCCCCAAGCTGAACGATAACCGGCAAGCCCTTGATCTGGTCGTGGCAGCGTATCAGCAGGCAGGCCTCGAGCCGGGCAAGCAGGCGGCGATCGCCCTCGACGTGGCCAGCACGCACTTCCATCGCGACGGGTTCTATCATCTGCGCGGGGAGAAACCGAGGGACGCAGCGGCCATGGTTGAACTGCTGGCCGACTGGGCGGCCCGCTATCCCATCCTCAGCATCGAGGACGGGCTGGCCGAAGATGACTGGCCCGGCTGGAAGCTGCTCACTGACAAGCTGGGGGCCAAGATCCAGCTTGTCGGCGACGACCTCTTCGTGACCAATCCTGATCGCCTGCGCCGCGGCATTGCCGGTAGGGTGGCCAACAGCGTCCTGGTGAAGGTCAACCAGATCGGCAGCCTGAGCGAAAGCCTGGAAGTGATCCGCCTGGCGCGGGCGGCGGGCTACCGCCCGGTGGTCTCGGCCCGCTCGGGCGAAACCGAAGACAGCACCATGGCCGACCTGGCCGTGGGCACGGCCGCCGGACAGATCAAGATCGGCTCGGTGGCTCGTAGCGAGCGGCTCGCCAAGTACAACCAGCTGCTGCGCATCGAGGAACAGCTGGGCGACCAGGCAAGATTGCTCCGCCCGTTTCGATGAGATGGAGGACTATTCGATTGTAGCGGTCACCATCGCGCCGGTTTATAATCCCCTCGTCCACCTTCCTCCTACTCCTTCCTGCGAGGTCCGTCATGAGCAAGCACCTGGTTGCGTGGATTGCGTTGCTATCGTTTGGGGCGTCGCTGTCGGCCGGGGCCGATGGCGACGTCAAGCGCCTGCTCTATGTCAGCTCGCGCGACGGCGCCGGCGGGCTCGGGGGCAAGGGCATCTACGTTTACGACATCGACAACGGCCACAAGCTGGTCAAGTTCATCAGCCTGCCCGAGCTGGGGGGCACGCGCGGGGCCACCGCCTGCGCCGCCACCGGCAAGTTCTACATCTCTCACAGCCAGAACAAGCTGCTCTGCCTCGACCTCGTTTCCGAGAAGCCCGTCTGGGAAGTGGAATACACCAAGGAGCAGGGGGGCGTCGACCGGATCGGCATCACGCCCGACGGCAAGAAGCTCTACGCGCCGGGCGGCTTCTGGAGCGACAGCAAGTTCGTCAAGGTCGTCGATGGCGCAACGGGCAAGCTGCTCAAGAACATCGAGGTCAGCCCGAACGGCGGGCTGCACAACCTCATCGTCAGCCTCGACGGCAAGCGCGTCTTCTCGGGCTCCACACGCTGGGACATGCTCTCGGTCATCGATACGGAGAAGGATGAAGTGATCCAACGCGTCGGGCCGATCATCGGCGTGATCCAGCCCCTCACCATCAACGGAGCCCAGAGCCTCGCCTACATCAATACGCACCTTTACAAGAAAGAGGGCTACGGCGTCGGCTTCGAGATCGGCGACACCAAGACGGGCAAGATTGTCCACATCGTCAACGTGCCCGGACTGGAGAAGGAAGTGGGCCGTTGCCACGGTATCGGCCTCACCCCCGACGAGAAGGAAGTGTGGCTGGTCGATCAGAGCCGGCAACAATTGCACGTCTTCGACAACACGGTGCTGCCTCCCAAATTCAAGCAGACGGTGAAGGTGGCAGCCAAGACGCACGGCTGGATCTGCTTCAGCCGCGACGGCCGCTATGCCTGGCCCGACACGGGCGAGATCTTCGATGCCGCAACCAAGAAAGTGGTGGCCCGCCTGACTGACGAGCCCGACGGCAAGGGCAAGCCCGTCTCCAGCAGCAAATTCATCGAGATTCACTTCAAGGACGGCAAGCCCGTGTGGGCCGGCAGGCAGATGGGCGTCGGTTACGTTGTACCCAAGAAATGAAATGACGACGTGTATCGTCCGGTTCGATGTTGGCTGTTGGACGTTGATGTTCGGGCTTGACACCTCAACATCCAACATCGAACTAATGGCGGTGCCATGAAACGACAGCGCTACAAGGATTTGCAGCTCGTTCAGCTCCGCAGCTTTTGCCTGGCGGCCACCCAGGGCAACTTCTCGGAAGCTGCCAAGGTGGCCGGTGTGTCGCGGGCCGCAGTCTGGCAGCAGGTCCGTGCTCTCGAACGCAAGCTCGGGCTCACCCTCTTGCGTCGCAAGGGCCGCACCGTCGAGCTCACACAAGACGGTAGGCTGGTCCTCGAGGTAGTCTTGCCTCACGTCAACGGGCTCGATTCGATCGAGCGGCTCATCGAGACCAAGCGCGAAGAGCTGCCCCGCCGACTCACCGTGGCCTGTACGCCAGGGCTGCTCGCCTACGATGTAGCCAGGCCCTTGCAACACTTCGCGCGGGCACAGCCCGCTTGCCGCGTCAACTTGCTCAGCGAGACGATTGCCGAGCAGTTGATGCGCCGGGTGGAGAGTGGCGAAGCGGATGTCGGCGTCTTCACGCACGATCCGAGTTTGCCGCGTAGCCCGTATCTCGATTACGAAGAGCTGTTCACTCTGCAGTTGCTGTTGTTGACGTCGGAGCAGCATCCGCTGGCCCGCAAACGGCGCGTGCAGGCCAGCGACCTGGCCGATCAGCCCATCTTGCTGGGGAGCTCGGCCGGTGTGCTCCGGCGCGTGCAGGATCGCATCTTGCAAGAGAGCAGCTTGGTGGGCCGAGTGCAAGTGGCCATGGAAACCGAGCACACCTACCTGGTGCTCAAGTACGTGTCGCTCGGGC
>JBFWSD010000838.1:0-4054 GCA_050248575.1 Gemmataceae bacterium | reverse complement strand
GATGCGGGTGAGCTGGTGACGCCGCAAGGGCAGATGCGTCTCGGCCACATAGGCACGCAGGCAGGCCAGTCGATCGGTGCGCGAGGCCGTGTGCTGTTCGAGCGTGGCATCGACACAGGCCAGTTCGTGGAGCCGGCGATTCCAGCTGAGCGGGAAACGCCAGCGGCGGGCACGCTGCCAGTCGATGATCTGGATGCGGCCCTCGCTGTCGATCAGCAGGTGGTTGGCATAGAGGTCGCGATGTTCGAAGCCCTGATCGTGCATGCGGGCCAGTTCGGCCCCCAGCCGCCGCGCAAACGAGCGTCGCTCGCGAATGCTGCCGGCAAACTCGACCAGGTACTCGCGCAGGTCGCGCACGGCCTTGAGGGCGCGCACGAGCAGGAAAGCGCGGCCCTGTTCGTCTTCGCCCGCCGCGAGCCAGTCGGGCACGGCGACCCCGGCATTGCGCGCATCTTGCAACATCCGCGCTTCGCGGCGCGAGCGGCTGATCCAGCCGAAGCCGCTCAGCCAGTTGACCAGCATTTCTTTCCAGGGCCGCGAATGCTCGCGCTTGAGGTAGGCGGGCAGCCCGCGCGGGCCAACGCCGAGCAGCACGCGCGACACGTTGCGATCGACGTGCCCGCTCACGATCAGGCCGGGCAACGACAGGAAATGCTCGGCACGCGTCAGCCCCAGGTCGGCGAGTCGTTCGCGGTAGCGGGCATGTACCAGCAAGCGCTTGACGCGCCGTTTCTCGTTCTGCGACAGGATGGAGGCGAGCGGCGGCGACGTGCCGACGGGGGGCACCGCAGCGGCATCGGGCGCCGGATCCGGCATGAGTCGCGAAGGCTTCATCCGGCGCTCCTCCTGGTAGTTTCCAGCAGCCTGGACGCGGCCTGGAATACCTCTTCCGGAATCAGCAGCTTCATGCAGCGATGATCGAGCGGGCAGCTGCGTAGCTGGCACGGGCCGCACGCCACCTTCTTCTGCAAATGCACCGCCTGATCGAAGTAGGTCTCGGTCCAGGCGATGTGGGTCGGTCCAAACAGTGAGACGACGGGCACCTCGAAGGCGGCCGCGAAATGCCGCGGCCCGCTGTCGGTCGACACCAGTAGCGACGCGCGGCGCACGCAGGCCTTGGTCAGCCCGAGCGAGAGCCGGTAGTTCGCCAGCGTGCGCACGCCGGGGCGATGTGAGTCGTCGGCAATCGTCTGGGCCAGTTCGCGTTCTTTCGGCCCGCACAGGACCAGCACCTTGACGCCCAGTCGATCGACGAAGTTGCGGGCCAGCGCGACAAAGTATTCGCTGGGCCAGTACTTCGACGCGCCGAAGGCCGCGCCCGGGTTGAGACAGACCACCTGTTCGCCCAGCAAGCCTTCGCGCTGCCAGACGCGGTCGGCCACTTCCTCGTCTTGTGGCGTGGTGAAGAGTTCCATGCGGTGGCCGGGGCGCGGGCAGCCCGCGGTCTCGGCCAGCAGGTCGTAAGCATCGATGACCGGGCTGGGCTTGAGCCTGCCCTGCTCGTCGCGCATGGGCCAGAGCCGATCCGTGAGCAGCGGGCCGCGCGCGTAGCGCACGTAACCGATGCGGCGGCGGCAGCCCGCCAGCGCGGCCACCAGCGCCGACCGAAACGTGTTGGGGAACAAGACCGCCAGGTCGATGTCGGACCGGCGCAGCTTCCAGGCCACGGCGGGCCAGCGCTGCGACCATGGCCCGGTGCTATCGAGATAGACGAGCTTGTCGAACCAGCCCGAGCCCTCGACCACGCCGGTGATGTACGGTTTGAGCACGCCCACGATGCGCGCACTGCGATGGTGCACGCGAATGGCCCGCACCGCCGGCGTGGCCATCACCGCGTCGCCAATCCAGTTCGGCAAAAAGAGGGCAATGTTCATGTTTGTCCGTAGTCAGTGTTCGTAGTCAGTTGCAAACTGACTGAAAGCTCCTGACTGTCTCATGTTTGTCCGTAGTCAGTAATCCGTGCCCCTAACGACGGACCACTACATTTCAAGCACTCATCCGCTGAATCGTCTGCGTGGTGGAAAAGCCTTCACGGATCTGGGCGAGGTGGACACGGCCGCCGTAGGTTTCCACGTAGTCGCCGCCGACTACCTCGTGCTTGCGGTAGTCGGCCCCCTTGACCAGCACGTCCGGGCGGACCAGCCGGATCAGGTCGGCCGGTGTCGCTTCGTCGAAGATGGTGACGTAGTCGACCGCTTCGAGAGCCGCAAGCACGTGGGCGCGGGCCGCGACCGGGTTGATCGGCCGCGTTGGCCCCTTCAGGGCCCGCACGCTGGCATCGTCGTTGATGCCGACCACGAGCAGGTCGGCCTGGGCCCGGGCTTCTTGCAGGTATTGCACGTGGCCCGCATGGAGCACGTCGAAGCAGCCGTTCGTGAAGGCGACGCGCAGCCCGAGGCGGCGGCGGTTCTCGATCTCGTGACACAGTTGCTCGCGGCCGACCTGCTTGCGGGCCACGTCGGTGCCGTTGCGCAGCAGATCGCGGAGGATCTCGTCGCGCGTGACGGTGGCGACGCCGATCTTCTCGACTTCCAGCCCGCCCGCGATGTTGGCCAGCCGGATGGCCGCATCGTATTCCGCGCCGACGGCCAGCGCCATGCCGAGCACGCTCATGACCATGTCGCCGGCGCCGGTGATGTCGTAAACGCTGCGTGGGCGGGTCGGGAACAGCAAGCGCCGCCCGTCACGATGCACGAGGGCCATGCCGTCCTTGTCCAGCGTAAGGATGGCTGCTTCCAGGTCGAGCTGCTCGCGCAGCTTGGCCCCGGCCGCGAAGACCTGATCCAT
Organism: Gemmataceae bacterium; assembly: GCA_050248575.1. Taxonomy (GTDB): domain Bacteria; phylum Planctomycetota; class Planctomycetia; order Gemmatales; family Gemmataceae; genus JBFWSD01. The sequence goes on along the minus strand of JBFWSD010000838.1, from coordinate 1,267 downwards.
GTTGGTGAGCTGCAGACCCGAAGCCAGCGACGCTTCGAGGCGATTGGGCGTGATGGCCGAGCAGCCGTGGTACTTGCGATAGTCGTCGCCACGGACCGGGTCGGCCAGCACGCGCACCTTCGAATTGCGGGCCGCTGCGATGATCGAGGTCAGCAACCCCGGCGTGCACACTCCCTTGTCGTAATCGCTGATGAGCACGATGTCGGCCCGGCGGAGCTGGGCATGCAGGACCTTCCGCAGCTGTTCTTCGACCTCGGCGGAAATGGCCTGCCTGGTCTCGTAGTCGACGCGGATCATCTGCTGCGGGTGCCGCTGCTGGGCGCGGCCGATGTAGCGCTCCTTCACCGTGGTGGGCCGCTGCGCGTCGGTGACCACGCCCTCGTGTTCAATGGACAGATCGCTGAGCAACTCCCGGACGCGGACGGCGTCGCGGTCGTTGCCCACCACGCCGGTGAGGGCCACCTTGGCGCCGAGAGCGCGCAGCATGGTGGCCACGCTGCTGGCCCCGCCCAGGCGCTCTTCGCGCTTGTCGGCCCGCAACAGGATGACTGGCGCCTCTTGCGAGATGCGCTCCGCGTCCCCCCAGACATAGCGATCGAGAATGACGTCGCCCACCACGAGAATGCGTGGCTGGCCGAGTTTCTGCACCAGTTCGATCAGATCTGCAGACATCCATGTCTCCCATTAGCCCTCGTTCCCACGCTCTGCGTGGGAACGCACGACCCCGCCGCTCCGCGGCGATGCAGACGGGTAACTGGTTCACTGACTGACCCCGCGACGCAGAGCGTCGCGGTGATGCGTTCCCACGCAGAGCGTGGGAACGAGGCGTTCGGTTATCGTGTCATTTTTTCAGGCGGCGACGGCGTGGCCCGTCGTCTTCACCGCGCCCAGCTTGCAGGCCACGGCGGTGTGGATCAGCGGAATCAGGATCTCGTGGTGGCCGATCAGCTCGATGCCCACCGAGCTCGGGCGGTCCAGCACGTTGACGCGGCTGCGGTAGTTGCCGTTCTTGTCGCAGTTCACGCACACGAGGCCATCCAGGTTGTGGCCGAAGTTCCGCACCACGCTCACGGCCTTCACGAACACCTCGGGCATGATCACCGCGCTGCCCAGGTTGAACCAGACGCCCTGCTCCAGCGTGGAGACCACCGTGCACAGCTTGCGGAAGTCGATCATGGTGGCCTCGCCGAGGGCCGCCCCCGACACGTGCGGGTGCATGTGTACGATGTCGGTTCCCATGGCCACGTGCACCGTACAGGGGATGCCC
>JBFWSD010000837.1:0-4058 GCA_050248575.1 Gemmataceae bacterium | reverse complement strand
CATCGTTCAGGCCGGCCTGATCGGGGCGATAAAAGCCGCCGCCAAAGACCACGTCGTGGCTGCCGAAGTGGGCCTGCCTCATGCCGGTATTCTCGGCCCCCGCCAGGAAGAGCAGTGTGTCGACCGTGGTGGGCACGAGGGGGACCTGACGGGCGCCGAAGAGGAGGAACTCGCCCGCAGCCAGCCGCCACAGGTCCCGCTCAAAGGGCAACGCGGGCAGCATGGCCAGCAGCGGCTGTTCATCGTGCTGTGCGGGCACGAACGCCCGCCCGGCGGCAACCAGCGACGCCGCCAAATCGAGACAGGGGGCAAACGAACGCTGCCGCCAGCAGGCTGCCAGCGCGGGCGCGAGCTGATCGTGAAAAAAGCGGCTGTCGTGTTCGAGAAAGTAAAGGGGCATGGAGATGGTGTATCGTTTCGCTCGACTGATGGGACAATTCGATCCGCACCGATCGCGATCCACCAAGGCTCTTTTGCCTTGCGTTGCCGCGGGTTAGAATGGGCGAGTTTGCCGAGAAAGGTGGGCGATGGACGAGAAGACGAGCAAGCTGGTGGCCCGCTGGCGCGGCGGGGACGAGCAAGCAGCCGCCGAACTGTTTCGTCGCTATGCCAGTCGCCTCACCGCGCTGGCGCGGCAGAAGCTCTCGAGCAAGATGGCCTCGCGCGTCGATGCCGAGGACATCGTCCAGTCGGTCTATCGCAGTTTTTTTGCCGCAGCCCGTCAGGGCCGCTACGAACTGGAACGGGGCGGCGATCTCTGGCGTCTGCTCGTCGGCATCACGCTGCACAAAGTCCACGGGCAGGTGAAGCGTCACCACACCGGCAAGCGCAGCGTGGCCAAGGAGCAGGTCCTGCACAGCGATGCCAGGGCAATGGGGCTGGAGGCGCGTTTGCTGGCCCAGCAACCTGGCCCGTCGGAAGCGGCCGCACTGGCCGATGAGGTCGATCGCCTGATGCGCCGACTCAGCGCCTTACAGAGGCGTGTGCTGGAACTCAGGTTGCAGGGCTACAACCTGGAAGAGATCGCGGCGGCGGCCGCCTGTTCCGAGCGCACGGTGCGTTATGCCTTGGCCCACATCAAGGCACAGCTGGAACAGGAGAAGCAGGACTGAGCGAGGACCAGGCATGCTGAATCAACCCCGCCAGGCGCAGCCCGCGCCCGACTTCGCCAAGCTGGCGCAGTTCGATCAGGCCTGGCGGAGCGGCGCGCGACCGCGCCTCGACGACTATTTGCCTCCAGGCAATGATCCCGCGCGGCGAGAGCTCCTGGCCGCCCTCATCCAGATCGATCTCGAATATCGCTGGCGCGAAACAGGGGAGGCAGCCAGGCCACGTCTCGAGGAATACCTGGCGCGGCATCCAGAACTCGGGCCAGCCGAGGCGTTGTCCGTCGAGCTCATCGGCGAGGAATATCGCGTGCGGCAGCGCTTTGGAGACAAGCCCGCATACGGCGAGTTCAGCCGCCGTTTTCCCAGGCAAGCCCCGCAGCTGGCCAGCCTGTTGTCGCGCATCGATGCCGAACTGGCGCAAGAGTTTGTCTCCGCGCCCGCCATCAGCAGCAAATCGATTTCGCCAATCACTTCGGCCGCCGAACTGGTGGCAGTCCTGCGTCGCTTCGAGATTCTGAAACCGGAATCGCTTGGCGAGGTGGAGGAACTGGCACGCGCGGCCCGGGACGCGCGTGCCCTGGCCAGCGAGCTGCTGCGCCGCAACTGGCTCACTCCCTATCAGTTGAATCAGCTCCTGCAGGGCCATGGCGCCGAGCTGGTCGTCGGGCCGTATGTGCTCATCGAACGCCTGGGTGAAGGAGGGGCCGGATCGGTTTACAAGGCGCGGCATCGCACGCTGGGGATGCAGGCCGCGCTCAAGGTGATCCGGCCGGACTTGCTGGCCGAGCCGGAAGCGGTGGCCCGCTTTCAGCGCGAGATCGAGCTAACCAGTCGCCTCGATCACGCGCATGTGATTCGCGCCTACAATGCCGGCGAAGCAGCGGGCAAACTTTATCTGGCCATGGAATACGTGGAGGGCTGCGATCTCGGCCGCATGGTCAAGGAAGGCGGCCCGCTGCCCCCCTTGCAGGCGTGCGAGTACATCCGGCAAGCAGCCCTTGGCTTGCAACACGCGCATGAACGCGGGCTGGTGCATCGCGACATCAAACCGCACAACCTGATCATGAGCCTGCGCGAGGGATGCGTGAAGCTGGCCGATCTTGGCCTGGGCCGATTCGCCCGGCCGGTCAACGCCGAGGTGACAGCCGTCCTCAGCGGGCAGCACAGCACCGGCACGCTCACGCCGCACGACAATGCCGGCATCATCGGCACGGTGGACTATCTGGCGCCGGAACAGGCGATGAACTTTCATCAGGCGGATATTCGCGCCGACATCTATAGCCTGGGCTGCACGTTTTATTTCCTGCTCACCGGGCAACCCCCGTTTGCGAACGGCAACCTGGCGGAAAAGCTGGCCCGGCACATGAACCAGACGCCGACGCCGTTGCAACAGGTTTGCAACGATCTGCCCGGCGGGCTCTCTGCGGTTGTGTCGAAGATGCTGGCCAAGCAGCCCGAGGAGCGGTTCCAGTCGCCCGGCGAGCTGGCGGCAGCGCTCGCCGGCATCACCGCGAGCGGCAACTCAGCGCGGCGAATCTCACGGCGCTGGCTGATCGGGCTGGCGAGCGCCGCGGCACTCGTGCTCGCGGTTCTTGGCATCAACAGCCTGTCGAGTTCGAAAAAGACGGCCCTTGCCGAAGGAAAAGAAGGGAAGCCCGCACTTATCATCGATTGCGGGCAGGGCCGCCGCATCGGCCCGGGCCAGGGCGTCATCGCCGGCACCACGCAGGAGATCCACGTCGCCAGCGGCTATGGCTGCAAGCTCACGAACGGCTATGCCAGCGACACCTTGTTCAAGGATACGAGCAGGCCGAACTGCTGGTGGGACTACTGGAGCCTGCGTTTCGAGGTGACGGTGCCCCCGGGGACGGCGGGCACGCTTCGTCTCCAGTTCATCGACGGCGACAACAAGAAACGCAAGCAACGACTGATCGTGCAAGATCGGCTGATCGACATCGTCGAAGATTTTCCTTACCCGGGCAAGCACGTCGACGTGCCCATCACCGCCGCCGACACGGCGAGCGGCAAGATCCTGGTGAAGATCGAGAACGCCGCCGGCACCAGTGCGAACTCGGTCGTTTCCACGATCGAGTTCACACCGGCGCCCTGACCGCACTCACCCCCCGATGCAGTAAAGATGCTCCGGCGTGCGAAGATACAGGTGCTTGCCGTCGAAGATGGGGCAAGTCCAGAGCTGCTCGCCGTGATTGTCGATGACATTGCGGGCCACCTGCTTGAACTGGCGGCCCGGCTCGATGACGATCGTCACCCCCGAGTTGTCGAAGAGATAGATGTACTTGCCTGCCAGCGCCGGGCTGGCGGTGCAGCCCGGGTTGCCCGTGTAATCCACGCGCGGGTTCATGTCGAGCTTCTGTTGATAGACGAGCTTGCCCGTGGCGGCCTCGTGAACTTGCAAGTAGCCGCCACAGGAAAGCAAGTATAGCAGCCCTTCGTGATGGAGCGGTGAGGCAACCAATCCCGAGGAATGACTCCGTGAGGGCAGGGTAGGAAAGTCATTATCGAGCCGGTAGCGCCAGCGGGGCTGCCCCTGCAAACTCCTGGGCAATTCCATCGACACCAGCTTGTTCGAGGACATGAAGTCGTAGATCACGCCCTGGTCGCAAATCGCCGTGGAAAGCTTGCTGTTGCCGAAGTTGCTGGCTTGCCAGAGCTGCTTGCCGTCCGCGACGCGGAAGAAAGTGCCGTCGCCGCTGAGTACGACGTCGTCGCGGCCGATCTTGAGGGCTACCATCGAGCCCCACGTGTTCACGCGCTGCTTGTTCTCCCAGGCGATGCTGCCGTCTTTCGTGTTGAACGCAATCACGCGGCGCGGGCCGACAATGAACTTGCCCCCCGACAGCACGGGCGAAGCGGTGTATCCGTGATGCGTGTCCCCCGAGAAGGGCACGGTTTTCAGCCATTGCAGCTTGCCGTCGAGATCGTAGCAGA
>JBFWSD010000836.1:0-4059 GCA_050248575.1 Gemmataceae bacterium | reverse complement strand
CAGCAAGTCTATCAAGCCGCGCGGCGCCCCCTGGCTCCTGCTCGTCGACAAATCCGGGAACGTCCGCTACGAAGGCATCCTGACCAGCGCCGAGATGTGGGACGTCCTGGCGGGTTCCGCTTAATCTTGGAAGCTGGCCGCGATCGTGGCCAGCGGCAGATACAGATGCAGATCGCTGTCCCCCAGGGCGGTGAAGCCGAAGCTGGCGTAGAAGCGGCGGGCTTCCTCGCTGATGGCCGCTACTTCCACGGCGTGCAGCCCTACTTCTTCCGAGAGATCCAGGCAGCGCTTGAGGGCATCGATGAGCAGGAGGCGGCCCAGCCCGTGCCCTTGCACGGAACGATCGGTGGCCAGCCGGGCCAACAGCGCCACCGGCACCGGATGACGGGGCAGCTTCCGCGCCAGTTCGCGGGGCAAGGTTTGAAACGACAGGCTGCTCGAGGCCAGCGTGTAGAAGCCAAGCACGCGCCGCGCGCCGGGCCGCACCGCCACGTAGGTCCGCCCCAGCTTGCGTTTCTGATACTGGCTGACCAGCGTGTGCAGGAAGCGGTCCAGCGAAGTTTGCCCGCACTGGAACTGCTGCCGTTCGTGAGCGCTGTCGAGGCGTTCAATGAGCCATTCAACCATCGCGTTTTCTGGCGCGGCGTTTGCGATAGTCCGAAGCTGCCTTCTGCAGGGCCTTGGTTGGCGGCGGCGGCTGGTCGAGCATCTCCAGGAAGGCGTCGCGCTCGCGGTCGGAAAGCGGGGCCGCCGACTCTTCCAGGAAGCGCATCTCGTCCTCCGGCACCACCTGCGCCTTGCGGATGCGCAGTTCGGTGTCGCTGATCTGTTCAATGATGACCGTGGTGCTGGCGAACTCCTTGGGCAGGCTGACGCGTGCCTTCGGATCGGTCAGACGCGTGATGGAACTCATGTTGAGACGATAGCAGCGCCCGCCAGGGTGGGCAAGTGGGAATTTCCCACCAAGGGACGAATCCTGACGCGAGGTGAATGCACTTGCCCGTGTCCGCCGCCACGGCGTGAACGCCCGACTCTTCCCCCTGCCCGCCCGCAAGATAGAGTGACTGAAAGGACTTCATTCGCGCGAGGTACGCCATGAATCCCAAGCTGCAAAAACTCATCCAGTGGCTCGACCGCCTGCACGGCCGGGCTCCGCTCGATCAGCTCGAAGCCCTGCTCGTCGAGCTCGGCATCACCTGCGACGACGTCCAGGAATACGTCCACTTCAGCGAGGCCAGCTACCGCCGCACGCTCGTGCACGCGGGCGACTGGTATCACGTCTGGATCATGTGCTGGAAGAACGGGCAACGTTCCCCCATCCACGATCACTCGCATTCGAGCTGTGCCCTGCAGGTGCTGCGCGGCACCCTGACCGAGAGCCGCTTCGTCTTCGCGGCGAACGGCCACGTGAAGGCGGTGAGCTCGCGCGAGATCCAGGCGGGGGGCATCTGTGCCGCCCAGGACACCGACCTGCACCAGGCGTCGAACTTGCAGCCCGGCAGCGAGGATCTGGTCACGCTGCACGTCTACTCGCCCCCCTTGCTGCGCATGGCCACCTACTCGATCCTCGATCGCACGCGCGGCGAGGATGTCTGGCTCGAGCAACGCCGCTTCATCACCGACGCGCCCGAGAACAGCGAGATGCCCCTGGAAGTGGTGCACAGCTGGGTGACGCCGAATCGTCTCTTCTTCGTGCGCAATCACTTCGCGGTGCCGGCCCTGGAAGCGGCGCGCTGGAAGCTGCGCCTGGAGGGCAACGTCCGCCAGGCCATGGAGTGGAGCTTCGAGGAGCTGACGGCCCTGCCCGAGCGCAGCGTGTTCGCGACCATCGAGTGCGCCGGCAACGGGCGGTCGTTCCTGAGCCCGCCCGCCCCGGGCGTGCAATGGGGCGCGGGGGCCATTGGCCACGCCGAATGGACCGGCGTGCCCGTGCGACTTCTGCTTGAACAAGCGGGCGTCTATCCTGGCGCCGTCGAGGTCCTCTTTGAAGGGGCCGATCAAGGCAGCGAGGCGGACCATCCCGAGACCATGAACTTTGCCCGCAGCCTGCCGCTGGCCAAGGCCATGCATCCCGATACGCTGCTTGCCTATCGCATGAACGGCGAGTTGCTTGCCCCGGCTCACGGCTACCCGGTGCGGCTGTTCGTGCCGGGCTGGTATGGCGTGGCGTCCGTCAAGTGGGTGCAGAAGATCTCGGTCATCGACGAGCCCTTCGCAGGCTACTACCAGAACAAGAAATACACCATCCAGCGGCGTCGCCCGGAGGGACTCGTCAAGGAAGTGGTCGGCGCGATGCCCGTGAAGGCTGAGCTCATCCGCCCCACGCCGGGCAGCGTCCTTGGCCTGGGCATGAATCGACTGTTCGGCGTCGCCTGGGCCGGGGAAGAGGCCGTGCTCAAGGTGGAAGTCAGCACCGATGGCGGCGCTCACTGGAGCGAGGCCGATCTCCTCGGCCATCCCGTGCCCTATTCCTGGACCTTGTGGGAATACCTGTGGGAGAGTGCCCAGCCCGGCGAGTACAACTTGCTGGTGCGGGCCACCTCCACCAGCGGCCGCACCCAGCCCACCCAGTACGACCCGCTCTACAAGGGCTACATGATCCACTTCGTCAGGCCGACGAACGTACGCATCGAGGCCGAACGCCGTGTGCCGGTGGGTGCTTCGGGGCGCGACGTCGAATCGATGCTCTACGACATGAATGCCTACGCCGAGGAGAACGCCCGCATGAGTCTCGACGTGGAACTCTCCTTCAGCGGCGGCGAAGGCATCTGAGGCCACGGCTAGAGCAGATCGCCCAGCTCTTCACGAAGGCGTTGCAGCACGCGTGACTTGGCCACGCGGACAGCACCCGGGCTCATGCCCAGTTCGTCGCCGACATCGCGGGCGCTGCGGCCCTGCACGGCGGTGCGCCAGAAGGCCTGCCAGGTCTTTTCCTCGAACTCGCCGCGGATCATGTGCAAGCAACGTTGATAGAGTTGCTGCTCCGCCTGGGTGTCGTCGACCGAGGCGATCGAGCCCGGCTCGGCCGGCGCGGGCCATTCCGCCAGCTGACGCAGCGCCACCGAGCCCCCCTCGGCGTGGGGCTGCTTGCCTTGCGCCCGGAAGTGATCGTTGACCTTGTTGCGGGTGATGGTGCGGAGCCAGCCCCGGAAGGTGTCGCTGGCGTGCTCCTTGCGAAAGTTCGCGATGTGCTTCGCTACGGCCAGGAACACTTCCTGGAAAATGTCGGGCACGTCCTCGTCGGCCACGCCATCGCGGCGGCACCAGTACATCACCAGCGGCGCATACAGGGCCACCAGCCGATTCCAGGCGGCGGAATCGTCTTCCTTCACCCGTTCCAGCAAGCTGCGCGACGTGGACGTCGGCACCGGGTTGGTGCTGTCGCGCTCGCGATCTTCCGACTCCATCGTTCTTCTCCCGCCACAGTTTCCCTCAACCGACATCTCTTGTCCACTACTTGCACGAGGGAATGGCGGCCCGATGCCCGGACGCTTGCCCGGTTTGGTATCATGTCACTACCCGATGCGACCAACCGAGAACTATCGCCGCTTCAGCCCTAACCAGCGTCATGCCCTGGACCGGGCTCGCAATCTGGCCGTGCGGGCCAACGCGGGCAGCGGCAAGACGCGCGTCCTGGTCGAGCGCATCGTCCAGCAGCTGGCCGCCAGCTTCGATGCCGGCACGCCCCTCAAGCTGACCTCGTTCGTGGCCATCACCTTCACGCGCAAGGCCGCGGGCGAGATTCAGGACCGATTGCGCGCTTCGTTTCAGACACTGAGCGGCGCGGCCGGCGCTGAGGAACGCGCGTACTGGCAAGACCGCATCGACGAGTTGCCCCGCGCGGCGATCGGCACGATCGACAGCTTCTGTGCCCGCTTGTTGCGCGAGTTTGCCCTGGAAGGTGAAGGCCCGGCGCGAATCGAGCCCGATTTCGAACCGCTCGACGATTACGAAGCGGCCCTGCTGCGCCGCGAGGCGATCGATCGCGTGCTCAACCGGCTCAGTGAAGCGGCCGACGAGCCGCTCACGCCCGAACAGGAAGCCTGTCGCTGGTGGGGC
>JBFWSD010000835.1:0-4065 GCA_050248575.1 Gemmataceae bacterium | reverse complement strand
AGATGCCGCCGTCTTTCTGGACGTTCTTTTCGAGGTAGCCGAGCGCCTTGCTGACGACGGGATCGTCCGGGCCGTAGCCCGAGCGCAACAGGGCTGCGACCACCAAAGCGGTGATGCCCGGCCCGGCCCGCTGTGGCGAGAAGGAGCCATCGGCGCCTTGCTGCTTCTTCAGAAAGTCGTAGCCCTTGGCGACCAGAGCCTGCACGTCTTTCTCGCTCGGCTCGGCCTGCAGCATGGGGGCCAGCACCAGGCTGCCGACCAGCGCGCCCAGCATCCATCGTTTCATGTTTATCTCCTTGGAAGTGAATGGTCCGAAGAGTCTATTGGAGGCAGCATACACCGCCGGGTTCGCCAAAGCAAAGGGGGCGCGGACCGTGTGCCGCCCACGAGCGACACATTGTCCGCGCCCCACGCGCGGTAGAGGCAGTTACTACTTGCCGGCAATGTCCTTGTCGTCGCCGACCTCGCGACGATAGAGGGGCAGATGCCGGTAATACACTTCGAGCGTGACCAGCGACAGCGAGGTCTGCATGACGCGGCCGCCATGCCGGCTGGAGATGTTATCGGTCGGGTCGTACCAGCTCCCCTTCTGATGCGGGATTTTCTCGCCGTGGTCCTGTGCCTTGATCAGGCCGTCACGCATCACGTCGTTCCATTCTTTCCAGTACTGCCCGCCCATGTGGTGCATCACCTGGGTGGCATAGTAGCTGTAGTACATGTCGTTGGGTCGCGGCTTGTGGGCACGCATGTACTGGAGGCCGGAAAGCAGCCCGGGGCTGCGCGGGCCCCAGCCCAGGTACATGCGGCACAACAGACCGGCGGCGCTGGTGGCGGGCCGCAGCCCGTTCGCCGGATGGGGCGTGCGATAGCCATAGCGGCCGCCATCCGCGGTGGCCCAGGCATCGAGCCACTTGATGGCGCGTGTGCGCGTCTCGTGCGGGACGTCGAGGCCGGCCATCTGACCGCTCTTGATGGCCATGAGTTGCCAGGCGCCCACGGAGCCGTCGTCGGTGCCGCCGCGCGGGCGATAGTCCCAGCCGCCGGTCGGGTTCTGGGCGGCGACGATGAAGTTCACCGAACGCTGGGCCGCGGCCCGCAAGGCCGGATCGGACGTCAAGCCATAGGCCTCGCACAGAGCGATGGTGGCCAGCCCGGTCGAATACATTTCGTGGTGGACATTGGGTTCGAAGGCGCCGTCGCGGCCCTGTTGCATGAGCAGCCAGCGCAGGGCCTTGTCGACTTCCTTGGTGTAGATCTGGCCGGTGTCGGAGCCCGGCTTGTGTGTCTGGCCCGCGCCGAGCAAGGGCAGCAAGCCAAACGCGGTGGCCGCGATGTCGCTGTTCGAGCTGCCCGCTCCCGTACAATTGCAACGACCATGTTCGCGGAAGCGTTGCAGCGACCAGCGGCCATCGGTCGATTGATGGCGGATAAGCCATTTCAGGCCGGAGGCAACGGCAGCTTCGGAAGCGGCGTTGCCGCCCCCTTCGATGAGCATCTTCTGACGGGTAGCCCCGGAACGGCCGCCGAAGCCGCCCGGAGTGAACAGGTGATTGGGGACAATGCCGCCCGAGAAGCCGACCATGCTGCCGCGGCCCGGCATGGAGGCATCGACACCGCCCCCTTGCCCGCCGCCAACGCCCGGAGGCGGGGTCAGCGTCATGGGCGGGCCAGGATCCGCATTCAAGATGCCCACCGGATCCATGGCATTGACCGGCCCGGGGACACTCACTTCCTCGATGCGGTCGACGTTGTAGTTCGTTTCCAGGTTGGGATCGAGCCCGATGTCGTCGTTCTCGAGGTTGGGAGGTTGAATGTTGTTTTCGACCAGGGTCTCGAACACGGCCACCTCGGTCTGGGCCTCTTCTCCCTGGCTCGTGTTGACCAGGAAGAAGAGGGCAATGACGCCCGCGTTCACGCAGCAACTCAGGATCCAGGCCGGTATGACCCGGTTGACGCGCTTCGAATCATCGGCACACAACTTGTCGGCATCGAAGACCACGACCGGCTGCTTGCTCATGTCGACTCCTGCCAGCGGAAATGAAAAGGGAATGCGGGGCCGAATGCACTGGGGGAGCAGCTATTCGGCGCCCGCATGGGAGCTCGCGCACCTTGAACGGGCAACCACGCTGGATCGCGTGCGTCGGGAATGGGCGTCGTGCCCGACCGGGGGCTTCCCTGCGGCGATCATCTGTTATGGCAAGGATTGTGCCAGAAGTGAAAAATCGCGCAGCTCCCGTTTTTCACAGGAACTGCACGCCCGCGACGAAGTGGATTGCCGTGGAGATTGAATACACGATCACCATTACTGGCGCGCGGAGTGTCAGGCTGGCGACGTTATTGCTTACCCATGAAGTGGACGGCCTTCTCGTAAATCAAGAGTGCCAGACAGCCGCCGGCGCTGCCGGGCGAGTGTTTCGTGCCGGGCGGGTGGATAACGAAGCTGCCCGCCGGGTAGGAACCGTCCTCGTCGAATTGATCCCCTTCCAGGATATAGAGGTGCTCGTAACCCGGGTGGTCGTGAAGCGCCACGCGGGCACCCGCCTCGTAGCGGAGCAGCACCGCAATGGGGCCGCCCTCTTCTTCCTTGTAAAGCCAGTGGGCCGTCACACCGGGACGGAATGGCTTCCAGTCGCCGTTCGCGTCCGATAGCTTCTTCGCGTATTCCAGCAGACTGGGAAGGACCAATGGTTGGATCAATGAAGGCATCGTTGAATCTCCAGAATGGTCACTCGAGGAATCGTCGGTTGGCGACGTGGCTGGAACAGCAAACCACTTCTCTTCGATCCAGCCCAGCCAGATCATGACCCAGGTGATGAACACGAACGGTGCCGAGAGGGTCTTGACTCCGTAATCAGGAATGGCCGGCATCAGCATGGTGGCAAGGAGCGCGCCCAGGATGGCCAGCCTGAGCTTGCCGCCGCAGACCACGAACACGGACACGGCGGTCAGCACGCCGTTGAAGCCATAAAGACCAAGGTTGATCCCTGCCGGGTCAACCACGTCGCGGTGGTACGACGCGACCACCGTGCCGATGACGGCGCCGAAGAAGGCCAGCGCGCCGTGTCGCCAGTTGCTTTGCAAGACGCCGATCAGGAACAGCAGACCCGAGACGATGTTGGGGGAGAAGAGGGCCTCGCCCAGGCTGCAGAGCACGGCCCGGACGGGCTGAAGCGTCGCGTGCTCGGCGGGTCCGAAGACGATCGGTTTCAAGGCATCGATGGATGGCGCCAGCGCGTCCAGCGTCCAGAACGTGATCAAGAAAGGAAACGCAAGGGTCGGAAACGGCAAGTAGGCCAGGCACAGCCGCGTTACCAGGACAGCGCTGATCACGGCGACGACCAGCACGATCCACATGCCAGCGTCTGTCCAGGAAGTGACAAAGAAAGCGGGCAACGAAAGCGCAACCAAACTCGGATTGAGGCCGGGCAGCCCGGTTTCGAGTACGGGCCACTCATCTCCCAGCAGCAGGCGAAAAGCCGGCGCGATGGCTGCCGCCACCAGCATGTAGGCGGCGGCAAGCGGGGCAGCGATGGCCACTGCGGTCAGAAAAAACAGGCCGGTCAACTCGTTGCTTTGAAAGCAAAGCTGCGCGCAGCCCCGAAAGACGAGGCGCCAGTAGGGAACCTGGCCCGGCTCGAGCGGCGGAAAGAGGTAATCGACCGGCGCACGCATGAGAGTCTCAGCGAAAGTTGCGTCCCCGGGCCGAGAACCGACCCGGGGCGAGCTCAAAGGACGACGGGTCAAAGTGACGCGAGCAACTTCAGCACCAGCTCCGATCTGCAGGTCCAGCCGACGATGCCGCCCTGCGCCACCAGGGCTTTCAGAGTCATGGACTTGAACTCGGGGAAGAAGCTGTCGGTGCCGTCTTCAACCAACAAGCAATCGAAGCCGCGATCGTTGGCGCAACGCATGGTCGTCTGCACGCACACCTCGGTGGTGACGCCGGTGATGACCAGGTTGGAGATGTTGCGCGTCATGAGATATTCGTGGAGGATGGTGCGATAAAACGCGTCCTTGCCGGGCTTGGAGAGAACCAGCTCTCCTTCCTCGGGCGCATTCTCGGGA
>JBFWSD010000834.1:0-4068 GCA_050248575.1 Gemmataceae bacterium | reverse complement strand
CACGTCGTCGTGAAACTGCGCGTAGCTGCGGCGGTAGCCCAGCTGCGGAAAGACGATGGCTGCGCGGCTGCCATGCGTTGCCGCCGTGCGGGCCAGCACCTGCCCGATCGTCAGCCCTTCAATCCAGGGGAGTGCAGTCATGAGCAACACCCGCAAGAGGCCAAATGGGATACTGAACCGGGTGCAGAATAACCGATGCGTGCGCGCGTGTCAGGTGGGTAAAGCACCAGCACTTTTTTGAATCTGCCCGTACATTGTCCCAGGTAGGTTCGCTTCTCTTCAGGAGTTCACCCATGAGTGCCTCGATGCGTGTTCTGTCGCTTGTCGGTTTGCTGCTGAGCTGTGTGGCTGCCCGGGCCGATGAGGCCGACATCAGCAAGGCTCTCAAGGACAAGGGAGTGGCCGTCACCGAGACCAAGGGAGTGGTCACCGGCGTTTCAGTGAAGGCGGGCGACACGCTCACCGACGCCGACTTTGCCCACATTGGTAAACTCAGTCAGCTCAAGACCCTCGACATCAACAAGGGGCTGAACGACGAGCGGCTGGCTCTTCTGGGCGGTTTGAGCGAACTGCAATACTTGCAAACCAACCTCGCCCAGGTGACCGATGACGGGCTCAAGCCGCTGGCCAGGCTCAAGAATCTACGCAATCTCAAGTTCTTTCATCCGGGCAAGGAATTCTCAGGCGCCGGGCTGGCTCACCTGGCCGAGTTGCCCAACCTGCAGCAGCTGACGGTGGCCGGTTCCTATGCGTTCAATGATGAAGGGTTGGCCGCGGTTGCCCGCCTGCCGCAGCTGCATGAGTTCCGCACCTGGCATGCGGGCAGCACCGATGAAGGCGTGAAGAAGCTTGCCGCCATGAAGAACCTGAAGAGCCTCTACCTGGGCCAACGGTTGACGTACAAGCCGCCGGCCTGCCCGTCGGATGCGACGGTGGCCATCGTCGCCGACATGAAGATGCTGGAGGCTCTCGAACTGCACGAGGCCCGACTGTCACTCAAGGCGCTTGGGCAGCTGAAGCAACTCGCCAACCTCAAGAAGCTGACACTGGGTGGGGTCGAGATCACGAAGGCGGACGTGGAGCAACTTCAGAAGGAGCTGCCGGGAGTGAAGATCAGCTGGACGGAACCGAATGAGATCTATCAGAAGAGAATCAACGCGCTCTTCGGCAAGTAAGAGTAGGATTCAGGGGCGGGGCAAAAAAAACGAGCCGCTCTCTCGAAAGAGAACGGCTCGAAATTCCCAGGACGGTCGTCACGAAGCAACCGTATTGAGGCTCTGGCCGACCGTATTGAACGTCGAGCTCGAGCTGGTGCCGATCAGGGAGATGGCAGCCAAGCACACGACGATGATGAGCGCCAACATAACGGCATATTCAACCGCCGTCGGGCCATCTTCGCGCTTCAGGAAGTCAACGAAATGATCAAGGATCTGACGCATTGAGGCACTCCTCCCTTAAAGGAAAGACAGAACGTAACAGCTTGGTCTCGTCTATCGCCCGATCACACGATCAGGTCGATCAGGACTCGGTTCGGCGTCCACAGCCGCCGGTCACTCTTGTTGTCAATCGCCTCTCACTTGTCCGTCCCGTTCTCCGTTCGTTAACAAACACTAGTTTACACTCCGGGGGGAGTCAAATCGGCACCACACGAATTTTCCAAGTTTTTCGATCCCACCATCTACAGCGGTCGTTTGCTCCCCTTCACCGATTAAAGTAGAATTCGGGTGCCATTTCCGTCAACGTCGAGGATGCCATGTCCGACGCCGGGCCGTTTCTGGAAACTCTTGTGGCACAAGAAGATAGCGAGGGGGGCTGGGGCTACTTCGCGGGCCAGCCCGCTCACCTCGAGCCCACCTGCTTCGCTCTGCTTGCCCTCAGTGGGAACCCTGATCGCTTTCGCACGGCCATCCAGCGCGGGCTGACGATTCTCCAACAATCCGCCCGGGCTGATGGCAGCTACGCCCTGCTGCGCGGCCGCGCCAAGGCAATCTGGCCCACTGCGCTGGTCCTGTTTACCAAGGTGGCCCTCGGGGTACCGGAAGAAGAGATCCTGCGGGTTGCGGCCCGGCTGCTCCAAATATCCGGCATCGTGCCCGACGATCCGCTTACCTATGAACTCCATGACTTCGATGCGCGGATCCCGGGCTGGGGCTGGGCCGAGGGCAACTTTTCCTGGGTGGAACCGACCGCCTGGGCCTGCCTGGCCTTGCGGCGGGCCGGATTCAGTGGCCATCCACGCGTGCGTGACGGGCTCCGCCTGCTCCTGGATCGCGCCTACGACGACGGCGGCATCAACTATGGCAATCGCAAGATCTTTGGCAAGCTGCTCGAGCCGGTGCCCGGGCCGACCGCCCTCATGCTGCTTGCCCTCCAGGGAGTCGGGCTGACCGACGATGACCAGCTCTACATTCCTGCAAGCAAGAACGATCCACCACCGGCGCGGCCCCATCCGCGCATCGCGGCCTCGCTGCGCTATCTTTCCGCACAGGTAGAGGAAGCGAACCTCGAACACCTGGCGTGGATCAAACTGGCATTGCAGCCCTACCAAGGGCAACCGGAGGCAGACGCCGCCCTCGCCGGGCTCAATGAGCGGATTCGCAACACCCACGAGCAGCGGGCAGGTTTTGCCTGGAGCCGGCCCGCACCGATGCTGGAAGCGTTGACGGCCCTCGCTCTTTCCGACCAGGGTTTGACTGCTTTTTCACTGCCGCAGGAAGGGGCAAGGACGGTGCCTGCTCGTCTGGATCGAGCGCCAACGATCGGTCTGCTTGCCCGCCTGCGTCAGCTGATCGAGCGAGTGAAGTCCTATTTCCGCGGGATCTTTGTGAACGCGGCTGCCGCGGTGCGGCCCTTGCCCGTGCGGTCGGTCGTCCATATCGCGGCGGCCGATGACTACCACGATCACCTGGTTGACGTCCTGGCCGGGCAGTTCCAATCCTTCCGTGAACTCGTGCCACTGGCGGGCAAACGGGTCGTCCTCAAGCCCAACCTCGTCGAATATCACGCGGATCGGGTCATCAATACGCACCCCCAGGTCGTGCGGGCTGCCATCGAACTCTGCCGCCGCGAAGGGGCCGCCGAAGTCGTTGTCGCCGAAGGGCCCGGGCACCGCCGCAACGTCGAGTTCCTCCTGGAAGCGTGCGGGCTTGGACAGGTCTTGCGCGACCTGAAGGTCCCGTTCATCGATCTGAATCACGATGAGCCCGCGCAGTGTCTGAACCTGGGCCGCACCACCGGGCTCGAGTATCTGTACCTGGCCCGCACCGCTGTCGAGGCCGACGTGCTCATCTCGATGGCCAAGCTCAAGACGCACCACTGGGCCGGGGCCACCCTGTCGCTCAAGAACCTGTTCGGCATCGTGCCCGGCATCTGTTACGGCTGGCCCAAGAACGAGTTGCACTGGCGCGGCATCGATCGCAGCATCGTCGACATTGCCCTCACGCGCACGCCGCAGCTGGCCATCGTGGACGGCATCGTGGGCATGGAAGGAGACGGCCCGCTCTATGGCACCCCCAAGAACCTTGGCGCCTTGATCATGGGCAACGATCCGCTGGCGGTCGACGCCACCTGTTGCCGACTGATGAAACTGGAACCGGACAAGATCGGCTACCTGCGCCTCGCCGAACACAAGCGCCTGGGCCGCCTCACCGCGAACGAGATCGAACAGGTGGGAGCCTCGATCGAGAGTCTGGCCCAGGCCTTCGAACCGCCCCCCAACCTCGACCGGCTAAGCGAACAACGGGCGGTGCTGGCCCTGTGAAGGGTCTGAAATGAGGCGAGGGCCTTCAGCGTATCTCTCGCTTACGCTTCGGGTTGGTTAGCTTCCCCTTTAGCTCCAGAGTTGGCTGAGGGCACGGCCCTGGATGAGCGGATAGGGCCGCCCCTGACCGTCGTGGACTTCGGTGTCGGCGGGAATGCCGAGTGCCTCGTAGATGGTAGCCGTGATGTCCTCGGGCTTGACGGGCTCGCGGCTCGGGAAGGCGCCGGTGCTATCCGAAGCGCCGTGAATCGCGCCGCCCGTGATGCCCGCGCCGGCAAACATGACCGTGTAACAGTAAGGCCAGTGAT
>JBFWSD010000833.1:0-4068 GCA_050248575.1 Gemmataceae bacterium | reverse complement strand
CAACCGGCACGGCCTGGGTCTGATGCTGATTCTGATAGAAGGTCCAGCCGACCACTGCCGTGAGCAGGGCCAGCCCGGTCCCGGCTACCATGATGCGTTTCGCTTTTTGCCAGAAGAGCATCTGCATTCCTCCTCGCGTCAAAGTCACCACCTGGGATGAGATGAGATTGCCGGCTGGTTCTCCTGCTGCCAGCACCACCGCCGCCTTGAGCGTCCCGTCCACCAGCGCGGGGGGCAGTGCCGATGCCCCTCCGGCCAGACTTGCCAGCATTGCCACCGACAAGGTCACGCCACGTCGCGCCAGTCGTTTCCGCAGTTGTTCTTCGGCGACCTTGAGCCGGTAGGTCATCGACCCTCTAGCCAGCCCCAGTTCACCGCAAGCCTCGCCGTGGCTCATTCCCTGGAAGTAGCAGAGCAACAGCGGCTGGCGGTAACGGTCGGGCAACTGGGCCAGTTCCTCGTACAGGATGGCATGTGTTTCCTGCATGTCTGCCTCGGGTGCGGGAGTCGCCGGTTCGTGCTCGAGCTTGGCTTGCCGGCGTTGTTGTCGGGACTTGGCCCGCAGGCAAAGGCGGTAGGCCACACCGTAGAGCCAGCTCGCCAGCGCGTGGTGCTGCCGGATCGAAGCGCACTTCTGAGCCAGCACCAGGAAAGTGGCCTGGAACGCGTCTTCAGCATCCTGCTCATGATGCAGGATCGACCGGCACAGGCGCAGCACCATCGGCCCGTGCCTCTGCAACAGCACGCCAAAGGCCGCCTCGTCCCGGTCGGCAGCGAACCGCTCCAGTAGTCGGCTATCTGCCTGCTCTTCCGCCTCCTGCACGCCAAACACGTGACGAATCCGGCGGAGCACTGCGCCAAACTGTCCGGGCACCATCGCAAACTCTCCTTTGCAGGCTTGGCACTACACCTCTATAGTGCACCAAACCAGGCGACTGCCTGAAAGGATCTGGAAAAAAATCTGGAGCTGCGATCAGCGCCTTCGCGAGCACCGGGCGTGCCCTCGGTCCGGCGATCCCACCTTTACCCTGGTCCGCGAGCAGGCCGAGAAGCTCCGCGAACTGGAAGAGGACCGCCGGCTCGAGAAGGGGCTGGCGGAGGTCGAGCGCGACAAAACAATTCTCCGCGCTACGGTTACCGGCGGATCACCGGAACACTTCGTGACAGTTCAGGCAGGCGGTGTTGAGCCGTAGCAGGGCCGTACGGGACGCAATGCCGTCGCGGCGCTGGACGGCGCGGCTCAGTTCGACGGCGTGCTGTGCCATCGCCCCGGCTTGCTTGTCCCAGTTTGCCTGGGTGTGGTTTCCTCCGTTGCTCTTGCCGATCGGATAGCCAGGCAGCATCTGGGCGACACTGGCAGTGTACGCAGCTTGCAGCCAGAGCTCGTCGGTGAGGGCGGCGGCAGGCAGTCCCTTCTCTTTGCTGCCGGCCTTCTCGAGTTTGAGGAAGACGAGCTCGAGGCCTCCCATGCCGCCGCGGCGGCTGAAGGAGAAGTGCATGAGCTCGTCGACGGTGACAGTGCGATTGAGAATCTGGACACGGCCCAGTGCCGCTTGCGCATTGGGTGTAAGGAATGGCAGGGCATCGGCCTGCTTCCTGGCCTCGATGTACTGCTGCTGTCGGATGAAGGTACCAAGGCGCAGGGCCTGATCGCGCAGGCTGGCGTGCAGGGGAGAGCTGGCGCCCGTCGGGCCACGCTGGGCATGGGCGGCGATCATGGCCGCCGAGGCGTGGGCGAAGTGAGGCTTGTTCGCCGCCAACGCTTCGCGCAGCACACGCAGGTTCAGCTCGACCAGGCGTACCAGCTCGCGGTCGGCATGAAGTCGCCAGCCCACACGAGCGAGGTCCACCTTGCCGCCACGTTGCTGCCACCAGGCCTGCCACGCGTCACGGCATTTTCTTCGCAGCGGCAGGTCGGCAGGGCCGGGAAAGCTGGCCGGGGCCTCGCTGCCGGCAAGGAGCGCGAGCAGTTCGTGGGCCTCGTGGGCCAAATCGACGGGGCTCTCGTCGATCAGGGCAATGAGGGTGGGCACGGCGGCGCAGTCGGTTGCCGCAAGCAAAGAGCGGGCGGCCCGCAGGCGCACGAGCGGGTCAGCATCGTTCAGCAATTGCCGCACTACCGCACGACCCTGCGGGGACGCGGTACTGGCCAAAGCGACTGCGGCCGCTTGTCGCTGGATCGAGTCGGTGGACTGTGCGGCCTTGATCAGCACATCCTCCGCGCCATTCTCGGTCCCCAGTTCCTCCAATGCGTGCATGATGTCCACTTCGAGCATCCAGCTCTTCGCTTGCGGCAGAAAGGCCAGCAGCGCCTTGGTGGTCCCAGGAGCCCGGCGCAGCGAGAGGAGTTGCACGGACGCCTGCAAGGCTTCCGGATCGCGGCGCAGGGCAATCTCTTCCAGGCAGCGTTCCGCGCGACGGCCGATCTCCAGGTCGGGATGTTGAACTGCCACCTCGAGTTCCGGCACCGCCATCTGCCCCAGCTCGACCAGGTCCTTGCTGGCCTGCTCACGCACGACATATCGTTCGTCGGCGAGCCGGGAAATCAGGCCGGCCACCTCACCTTTCTTTGTCAGGCTGTGCGTGCGTTTCCGGAACAGGTCGAGGAGGGCCGCATTGCTGGTGTCCAGGCCGCGACTCTTCAGGAGTTTCTCGGGGCGGGCGGTCGGTGGTTCCACGGCCTGCGGTCGACTGCTGGCCGGCACGACCACGGCAAGCACCAGGCACAACCAGCCCGCGGCGCAACGCGACATGGCAGCCCCCCAAGATGAGAGTCAGAAAATCGTTCTTCCCTCTGCAGAGAGCTAACGAGAGGGCGTTACACGTATGCAGGCAGTCGGCGGGACCGCATCGCACAAGCCTGGTTCGCGGCAACATCACCGTGACCTGGCCCGCGAGCAGGCCAAGCAATCGCGCGGCCACGACGAGCACGCCACCGCGCGGAGTTCCTCGAGCTGTTTGAACGGGCCCGCAGGCTGTGTTGACATCGACTACGGCAAGGTGCCGTCTACTGCAAGACGCCGCTGATCAACGATCCGTTCGAGAGTGGAATGGGGCGGTCGAGGCGATCGTGGAACATGGAATCTGGGGGCAGGCCAAGCTGTTGAAAAATGGTGGCGGCGAGATCTTGTGGTTCGACTTTGCCATCGAGGGGTTCAGCACCGCGCGCGTCGCTGCGCCCATGCACGTGGCCGCGACGGATGCCGGCGCCGGCCAGGACGAAGCTGAAGACGTTGCCCCAGTGGTCGCGGCCGCCCGCGCCATTGAAGCGAGGAGTGCGGCCCATCTCGCCGATGGCAACAACCAGCGTTTCCTCGAGCAGCCCGCGCAGCTCGAGATCCTCGATCAGGGCCGTGAAGCCCTGGTCGAACTGTGGGCAAAGCACATTTTTCATACGGGCGTCGTTCCCGGCATGTGTGTCCCAGAGCGGGCTCTGCGATTGCAGGTCTTGCGGTTCACGCGGCCAGTTGACATGGACGAGCTGGACGCCAGCTTCGATGAGACGACGGGCCAGCAACAGCGATTGCCCGAACTTGGTCCGCCCGTAGCGATCGCGCAGCGCGGCTGATTCGCGGCGCAGCTCGAAGGCACTGCGCGTGGCCTGTGCCAGCAAGACTCGTCTGGCCTGGCGGCGCTGATCGGCATGGGCGTCCGCGGCCGCCGCGGCTGGAGTGCGGCCCGTCTGTTCGAACCGTTCGAGCAAGCGGAGTCGATCCTGCAAACGCGAGGCCGGCACGTCGGCGGGCAGGCCAACTCCATCAATCTTGAAATCCTCTGCCGCGGGATCGCAACGCAGCAATTCGGCAGCACTGGTACGCCCCAGGAAGCCACCGTCCTGGCCCGGCAGCACGATGCCGGGATTGGCCAGGATCAACTCGGGCAAGATCACGCTGCTGAACGGCGCCTGCAGGTTCGGTCGGAGCACTTTGGCCAGCGCTGCGATCGAGGGCCAGTCGCTCGGATGCACCGCCCGCATGTTCGGGCCATCGTACTTGCGTCCGGTTGTGACCCAGTAACCGGCGGATTCGTGATTCGGATCGCGCGTCGACATCGAGCGCACCAGGCAAA
>JBFWSD010000832.1:0-4069 GCA_050248575.1 Gemmataceae bacterium | reverse complement strand
TGACCGACCTGGCGCGCCGGGCCGTCAAGCGTTCACTTGATCGTGTCCTGCCTCTGGAGCGCAGTCAGAAACAGCTTCCCGGCGATACAGCCCTGGTCTTCTGGCTCGACGTGGCGGGCAAGCACATGGGCTGCGTGGTCCGGCGGCAAGGGCCGCCCGTCTGGGTCGTACTTCCTGGGACCGGCAAACGCGGCCGCTGGCGCGAGGAGGATTCCACGCTGCCAGCGCGAACCCTGGCAGCGCTGGCCGACAAGACAATCGCCACCGCCACTCGGCTAAACTTGGTTGACGAGCTGAAGGGGCAGCGCATCGCCCCCCTGTTGCCCCATCTCGAGAAAATGAAACACCTGCTGGTGGTGCCCGCGGGCGTGATGTCCGCCGTTCCGCTCGAAGCATTGACGGATAACTTCACGATCAGCTATGTCCCCTCAGCGAGCTTCTTTGCCCGTGGCATGGAGAAGCATCGTCCCCTCGAACATGCGCCCCTGCTGGTTCTTGACGATCCCGACTTCCAGCGTCCAGATTCCGGGCAGCCGGCTGCTCCCGCGCGCGTTCTGTTGTTCAAGCTAGTACTGCCGGAGAGCCTCGCGGCCCGTGCTGGCTTGCGCCCCGGCGATGTACTGCTGGAATACGATTCCAGGCCATTTGCCAGGGCCACGGACCTGGAAAGCGTCGCCGACAGCAAGGAGCAGGTTTCGCTGAAGTTCTGGCGTGACGGTATTGTGCTGCGGAGCCGGATCGGCTCCGGCAAGCTGGGAGTCATTGTGGATGAGCGACCCGTCAATGAAGCCCTCGCAAAGTGGCGAAAGCAGAGTGGTGAGCTCTCGCTACTCAGAGGAGACAAGGCCTGGCCGCCCCTGCCCGGCACACGGCTGGAAGCACGCTCACTGACCGCACTGGTCAACAAGTCGACGCTGCTGCAGGGCTCCCAGGCAAATGAGGAACGCCTTGCCAAGCTGGCTGCTGCCGATGAGTTGAAGCAGTTTCGCCTGTTGCATCTGGCCACTCACGGCGAAGCCAATGCACTTCAACCTGCCGAAACAGCCCTGATCCTTGCCCAGAACCAGGTTCCTGCAAAGCCCAAGAGCGGGCGACTGACCGTTCGGACGGTGCTGAAGGACTGGGAGCTTGATGCGGACCTGGTGGTGCTCAGTGCCTGCCAGTCCGGCCTGGGCAAGGCGACTGCCGGCGATGGCATGCTGGGTTTCACACAGGCACTCTTGCAGAAAGGGGCGCGCAGTGTGGTGCTCTCACGCTGGAAGGTAGACGATACCGCCACGGCACTGCTCATGGTCCGCTTCTACGAGAACCTGCTGGGCCGGCGTGAAGGGCTGAAGCAGCCCCTCGAGCGCGCGGAAGCGCTCGCTGAGGCGAAAACCTGGTTGCGGACACTGACGCGCGACCAAGCGGAACATCACCTGGCTTCGCTCGTGCAGGGCGTGCCGCGCGGCGAACGTGGCACCATCAAGGCGGCACTGCCGACTCGCCAACCGGAAGAGACCAAGCCTCAACAGGACCGGCCCTTCGCACATCCCTACTACTGGGCCGCGTTCATCCTCCTTGGTGACCCGCGCTAGTATTCCACCGCTGGGTGCAACTCGAGCAGGCTTTTCGTGCCTTTTCTGAATCCAAACCGTAAGATCAGGACTTGCGGCGTTTGCGGAGAAGCTCGGCTTGGCGGGATCGTCTCGCTTCAAGGAATGGGATTCAGAAGATTGAAGACCCTCCGCGCGACCAGGGCCAGTCATGAACGACCCGGGCAAGGATCTGATCGATGGCGCTCTTGTGGCCTTCCAGTCCAACAAGAACTGGGCCGACAAGGCGATTGCGCAACTCCCCGATGAGCAGCTGCACATTGCCCTGGATCCCCACACGAATAGTATCGCGGTTATCATGAAACATATCGCCGGGAACCTGCTCTCGCGCTGGACCGACTTCCTCACTACCGATGGTGAAAAGCCGTGGCGTAACCGCGACGATGAGTTCGTGGACACATTCTCTTCACGAGGCGAGTTGACGGCCTACTGGGAATCGGGCTGGCAACGGCTGTTCGACGCGCTTGCGTCTCTCACGCCTCTGGACCTTGGCAAGACGGTAACGATCCGCGGCGAGCCGCATTCGGTCCCGCTGGCCTTGCAACGCGCGCTGGCGCACACAGCCTACCATGTCGGGCAGATCATGCTGATCGCCCGAGTTCTCGCGGGCGACCACTGGACCACGATTACCATTCCGCGCGGAGACTCCGCGGGCTACAACCAGAAAGTCTGGGGCAAGGGACACTACCGGCCCGTCACGGACCCAGCCCAATAGATACCAGTCAAAATCGGGAGGGAACATCAGTGCCCGTGGAAACTGCACAGATCGTTCTCGCCGTCATCAGCGCCGTGGCCATGCTGGTGTGGCTGACCGGGCTGCAATTCCTTGCCCTGTCCGCGCGCAAGGGCCGGCCCGACCCGCACGACGATCTTCGCAATACGGGCTTTCAGCAGGGTCGATCGCTGGCGGGACGAACGGAAATCGATGGACAGCCCAGCGCCCTCTCGGCCAAGGCGGCGTCCATCCTCGTCAAGGGGGACCTGTTTTCCCTGGGACCGATCAAGATTGCCGAGAAGACGGACGAGCACATTGTCTTCGAGCGACTGGAATCCGGGAGTCAAGCGGCAGGCAGCTTTCGACGCGGTGTGTTCCACTTCGAGTCCATTAGCCAGGGACGCTGCCGGGTGGAATGGATGATCGAGCTCACGAACATGCCCTGGCTACTGCGGCTGGGAGCATTGTTTCAGGTGCTGGGGATTCTCGCCATCGCCGGCGGCGGCTGGGCGATCTACACGTTCGTTGTTTCTTCGCCGAATCCGGGAATGCGCTGGCAAACTTTTCAGATGGTCCAGGTGGTTCACTTCCTGTGGCCCCCTTTTCTGTTTGGCGGGCTGTACCGGCGCGGCATCAGCATGGCCGCGGGGCAGTTCGAGGCCTTTGCGAATAACCTGCCGTATCACGAATAATCGCGAGCGCCGCTCGTCTAGCTCCGAGATCTTCGACCAGTCGACTGGAAGGGTGGATTCGCTCGTGATCGACACCAAGGGCCTCAGACAGAGCACTCCGAACTTTCAATGCAACTTCAGGTTTGGTGCCCGGCTTGCAGCGTGCCACGAATTCGGCGTCTGAAATGGGTGGAAAGCGCTCGGCCCAGGCGGCTTGCTTTCGCAGCGCATTGAGCAGGCAGATTATCAGGCCGATGAAACTGATGAGCAGGACCACAGCCACAACAGTCATCATTTCCGCATCCAGTTTGCCCAACGAAAAACCGCGGGGCAGCGATGACTGCCCCGCGGTTTCAGGTTCAACCGTTGCTTAGCGGCCGCCGTCTTCGGGATTGGCCAGCGGCTTCTTGAAGATGACGCCGCCCCGCATGGCGTAGTCAGGGGCGCGTGGATTCTTGGGCAGACGGTAGCCGATGAGGGCCATGAACCGCCGGGCCGGCACGATGGTGATGCCCTTGAGGCCGGCTTGCGACTGCAGTTCGCTCAGCCGCACCACGACCTGCTGACTGCGGGCCAGGCGAGGATCGTTGGCCCGCAGAGCCAGTCCCTGGTCGATCTCGGGCAGCTGCCCCAGCACCAGATAGTCGGTCTTGAAGGACATCTCGCCCTTGAAGGCGTCTTCCTTGGTGAGATCTTCCTCGCGGAGGTCGAGGTAGCCGTCCACCACCACGTCTTGCTTCTCGACGTTGCGGATGAACTCCTGCGTGTCGTCGAGACCGTCGCCGGTGAGGTCGATCAGCCCGGCAATGGCGATATGCTTCTTCATGTTCGGGCTCCATGACGGGTTGAAGAGGAGGTCCCCTTCCAGTACCGGGTCGGTGCCCGGCTTGACCACGTCGATGATGCGCGCCGAAGCCAGGTGGGGCTGCAATACGTCCAGAATCTCCACGGCGGCCTTGCGGGTATTGCTGGAAATCTCGCGGCGATTGTAGATGGTGCGGCGGCCGTCATCCATCCGCACGAAGACGCCTTCCGGGTTGGTCTCAACCACTTCCCCTTCGGCGCCGGACTGATTCACGGTGACCTTG
>JBFWSD010000831.1:0-4071 GCA_050248575.1 Gemmataceae bacterium | reverse complement strand
AGAGTTGCCCGCCGGCAAGCCGTTGCACGGGCTGGCGCTCGTGGCCCACGGCGGCAAGCTCTATCGCCAGGGGGGCAAGCAGCCCCGCAACAAGCCGGGCGACCCCACCGACAACTTCTCCACCGCCAGTTGCAGCGTCTTCGATCCGAAGACGAAGAAGTGGGACAAGCTGCCCGACCTGCCCGCGGGTCGTTCTTCGCACGATGCCGTCGTCGTCGGTGACACCATCGTGGTCGTCGGCGGCTGGACCTTGAACGGCAAGGAAGGGCAGTCGGTCTGGGCCGAGCAAGCCTTGCTGCTCGACCTGACGAAGCAGCCGCTGGCGTGGCAAGCAGTGCCGCAGCCCTTCAAGCGGCGCGCGTTGAACGCGGCGGCGCTGGAGGGCAAGGTCTACGTGGTGTGCGGCATGAGTGCGGCCCGCCGCACCGAGCGGACCATCGACGTGCTGGACGTGGCCACGCGCAAGTGGACGACGGCGCCGGAGTTGCCCGGGCCGCCGCGAAACGGCTTCTCGCCCGCCGCCTGCGTGAGCGGGGGCCGGCTGTTTGTCAGCCCGTCCAATGGCACGGTCTATCGTCTCAACCAGAAGGAAGAAGGCTGGGAAGAAGTGGCCAATCTCGACGAGCGCCGCATCGTGCATCGCATGGTGCCCGCTGGCGAGTTGCTCTTGGTCCTTGGCGGCGCCACGCGCGGGGCCAATCTGGCCGCCGTCGAAGCCATCAAGCCCGGCGCAGGCAAGCCGGTGCCCGCCGCCAACGACTGATTCGTTTTTCCGACGGTTCAGATCGTGGTGGCGGAGAAGCCGCCGTCGACGACGATGTTCTGTCCGGTGACGAAGGAAGAAGCCCGCGGGCTGGCCAGCCAGACGACGGCGCCGGCCAGCTCGGCCGGTTCGCCGAAGCGGGCCATGGGCGTGTGGTTGATAATCTGGCCGCCGCGTTCGGTGTAGCCGCCCTCTTCCTTGAAGAGCAGGGCCCGGTTTTGCTCGGCGGGGAAGAAGCCCGGGCTGATCGCATTGACGCGGATGCCGCGTGTGGCCCATTCGCGGGCCAGAAACTGCGTGAAGTTGATGACCGCCGCCTTGGCCGCCGAGTAGGCGACCACGCGCGACAGCGGAGTCATGCCGGCCATCGAGGCAATGTTGATGATGCTGCCCCGCCCGGCCTTCAGCATCGTGGCCCCGAAGACCTGGGAAGGCAGCAGCGCCCCGCCGACCAGGTTCAGATCGAAGACGTCGCGCCAGGCGTCGAGGGGCAGCTTGCAAAAATCCGCGCCGGGGGGCAGCGTCGCCTCGGGCCGGTTGCCCCCCGCGGCGTTGACCAGGATGCTGACGTCGCCAAGCCGCTCGACGATGGCGTCGCGCAACTGCGCGAGCGCGGCGGCATCCAGTGCATCGCCGGGCTGAAAAATCGCCGTGCCGCCCAGCGCCTCGATGGCGCGGACCCGTTCCATGCCCCGCTTTTCATTGCGGCCCACGATGGCCACGGTCGCGCCGGCCCCGCCGAGCGCTTCGGCCATCACGCCCCCCAGCACCCCGGTGCCGCCGATGACCACGGCCACTTCTTGCTTCAGCGAGAACAGGTCTTTCATGTCGAACCCAGCAAGGTTTCCTCGGAACGTCTCCCTGGATTGGTTTACGGATTCTGCCCTCGTCGATCACCGCCTGCAAGGCTGGCCGGTTGTCTGAGAAAAAATGGCAATGCGTGACACTTCTGGGCTGAAGAATCACCTCTAGCCAGGGAGGGCGATTGGCCCGCGCTTCCGCCTGCCGGAAATCCTGCCGACTCGCGTCACGAAGGAGCCAGCATGTTGACACTATGGGGAGACCGCCGCCGCTACTGCGATGGTTTGAGCCGCCGCGATTTCTTGCGCGTGGGGGCCCTCGGGCTGGGCGGGCTGTCGCTGCCCGGGCTGCTGCGCTTGCGGGCCGAGTCGGCCAGGCCCGCCAGGGCACGTGCGGTGATCATGGTCTGTCTGGCCGGCGGTCCCAGTCATATCGACACGTACGATCCCAAGCCGGACGCGCCCGAGAGCGTGCGCGGCGAATTCAAGCCGATCCGCACCAACGTGGTCGGCTTCGAGCTGAGCGAACAGCTCCCCTTGCAGGCGAAGATCGCCGATCAACTCGCCCTGGTGCGCAGCGTGCAGTTCAAGGAGCCGATGCAGCACCAGCTGGAAGAGGTTTACACGGGCCACATCGAGGCAGCGCGGCGGCCCTCGTTCGGCTCGGTCATCAGTCATCAGCAGCGCGGCGGCGATCCAAGGTTGCCCCGCTATGTCAGCCTGGAATACAACGTGGGGGGCTTTCACGACCACGAGCATCCACGCTTCCTCGGCACGGCTCATGGCCCGGTGCATCACAACACGGGCGGCGGCGGGCTCATGAACCTGCGTCTGCGCGGCCCTGCCAAGCGGCTGGCCGAGCGGCGGCAGTTGCTCGAGGGCTTCGACGGGCTGCGCCGCGACCTCGACACGCGCGGCGAGATGAAGGCCATGGATGGTTACACCGCCAAGGCCTTCGACATGCTCACCTCGACCACGGCCCTCGATGCCTTCGATCTGAGCAAGGAGCCCGAGCAGGTGCGCGAACGTTATGGCCTGAAGCAGTCGAACAAGTTCCACTACGCCGGCACGGACAACCTGCACTGGCCGAGCGACAAGTTCTTGCTGGCCCGCCGGCTTGTCGAAGCGGGCATTCCTGTCGTCACGCTCCGCGCGGGCAGCTGGGATCATCATGGCAACGTGCTCCAGGGCAAGAGCATCTTCTACAACCTGCGCAGCGAGTTGCCGCTGCTCGATCGCTCCTTGTACGCGCTGGCGACCGACCTGCGCGAGCGCGGGCTGGACCAGGAAGTGCTGGTGCTGGTGTGGGGCGAATTTGGCCGCACGCCGAAGATCAGCCTGGCGGGCCGCGATCACTGGCCCGATGCCAGCTTTGCCCTCTTTGCCGGCGGCGGGCTGAAACGCGGCCAGGTCGTGGGTGAAACCGACAGCTCGGGGGCGCGGCCCAGGACTCGTCCGCTGGGCCCGCAAAATGTGCTGGCAACCGTCTATCAAGCACTGGGCATCAACCCCGCCGCCATGGTGGCCGACGGCACCGGGCGCGAAGTTCCCTTGCTCGCCGATGCGCAGCCCATCGAAGAGCTGTTCTGAGAGCACCTGTCAGCGCTCTGGAAGACGGCGGCCCGAAGCAGTGAGCCGGATTGGTGTCGCAAAAGCAGAAACCAGAATCAGACTGGTCTGATTCTGGTTTCTGCTTGTTTGTTTCAGGTTTATTGATCGATGCCGGCGATCAGCCAGCGGTTGATGTCGCGGAGCATGTTGGGATGCAGGCGATGATTGGCCGGATAGGTCTGCAGGGTCACATCGAGACCGGCGGTATAGAGCAGCGAGAAATCCTGGCGGGCCGCGGTCAGCGGAGTGTAGGCGTTACAGTTGCCGTGGCCGATGAAGACGCGGAGTTGCCGGACTTCGGGGAAGCGCAGGAGCGGGCAGCCCTGTCGCGGCATGGCGCCGTTGAGGGCAATGATGCCGCCGAAGTGCTCGGGGAACTGTAGCCCGAAGCGATAGGCGAGCTGGGCCCCTTCGCAGATGCCGGCCAGGAAGATGCGTTCGGAATGAACGTGGTAGTTGCGGCGCGTGAGCTTGATGGCGTTGAGAACGTAGTCCTCGATCTGTGCGTCGTAGTTGTTGTCGCCCCAGCCGAACAGGGGCCGCCCGTCGTCGCAGGCGCCCACGGGTTGCGGGCCACGCAAGGCGATGCTGATGTAGTTGCGGCGGCTCAGCCGCGGCGCCAGCGTGAGGACCTGCTCTTCGATGCTGCCCTGACCGTGGAAGAAGACGATCAGCGGGTAGGCGTAGTTCGGTTCGTAGCCGGTCGGCAAGAAGGTGCGGACCGGCAGGGGTTCGGGGGCACGGACCTCGGAGGTGTAGAAGCCTTCGTCGGGTCGATACGTCCGCCAGAAGAGGTTTGTCGGGGGCATGAGCATCCCATCTTGCCAGGGGTGGAGGTTGTGGCCGGCGCGGGTAGGCGTCCATGCGGCCGGCAAAGTCAACCGTTAACCGTTGCTG
>JBFWSD010000830.1:0-4075 GCA_050248575.1 Gemmataceae bacterium | reverse complement strand
ACAGGGCTTTGGGAGGAATGGCGTCCATTCGAGAGGGTGTGTTGGAATCAAGAGAGGCGGTGAGCTGCTTTAGCCGTGGGCTGAATTCGGCGATCCTGGCCTGCTGCTTCGGACCGGGCTCGATCTTGGTCACATCCCACCAAAAGTCCACGCAGCCACATAACGGCATGACGACCGAGATGCGGCGCTCACGCCACGCCAGCACCATGGTGGTGGCACCCCCCATGGAGAAGCCGCACACCGCGACTCGTGTGGCGTCGAACTCCTTGCGCTCGTCCAGGTGGTCAAGAATCCTCGACACATCGTTGACCGTGTGGTTGACCGCTGTCTGATGCGGCCACACCCAGCCCTGCTCTCCCTTGATGCCGCCGATGGAAGTAGCAATCTTGCGGTCGCCGCTCAGATAAGCATCGATGGAGATGACGGCAAAACCTTTTTCGGCCAGCTGAGCGTGCCAGGAAGCCAGGTTCGTCTTGTCGGCGCCCATGCCGTGAATGAACAGCACCACGGGCAGTTTCTCGGTCGCCTTCTTGAAATACACGTAGGTGGGCACGGGCTCGTAAGGGTCCCAGCCCGGAAACCAGACCGATTGGCGAACGACCTGGTTATCCAGAACCGTCTCGGCCTTGACCTGAATGGAAGTGTGGGGCCGCTGCCAGCCCATGGCCGGGACCGCACTACACAATACCGCTAGCAAGCAAATCCGTGTGACGCGTCGCATCGCGTGCTCCTTTTCGTTCCACGGTTCGGCCACGTGCATGAGTACCTGCCATACTCTGCTCCGTTGTTTGCTGGTCACTTGAATTTCTTGATCATCTGCTCGGCAACGAAGTCGTGCCCGCGCTGATTGAAATGATTGCCGTCGTAGGTCAGCAGTCCGCTGGATTTATTGTCCGGGTTGTTTTTCTTCCAGTAGGACAGGAAGGCCTGGCGCAGGTCATTGAGTGGGACGTCTTTCTCCTTGGCGACGGCCCGCTCCACCGCGGCAAACTCCTCCAGCTTCGGATCATCCTTGTTGGTGCCATCGTGCTTCTCGCCCACGCTGGTGAGCGTGCATTGTACTACCTGGATGCCCGCGTTCTTCAACTTGTCAATCAACTCGGCCAGGCCCTGCTGAAAGCGTTCCTTGGGGATGCGGCGGGCGTCGTTACAACCGATCTGAATGACCACGATGGATGGCTTGCGGGCGATCACGTCCTTGTCGACACGCTTGAGCAGGTCGGGCACGGTATGCCCACCGGTGGCCACCCAGTCGACCTCAAGGTTCTTGTCGGGGTGTCGCATTTGCAAGGTCTCGCGGACAATGCGGACATAACCCTTGCTGACCTGGTTCTTGGGCGCTTCCCGCCCGGCCAGTTCGGTCAGGGAATCGCCGAAGAAAATGATGCGGTCTCCCTTCTTGAGCTTGACCGTCCTGGCGGCCAGATCGTCATTCTGGGCTGGCGCCAACGGGAGGGCCGCCCCAACTGCCAGTACGAGCAATAGAATCAGTGGCAAGCTTTTCATGACAGATCCTCTCTGTAGGGAGTGATCCAGGTGCGAAGTCATTTCTTGACGTTGCTGGTGCCGGCCTTCAGGCTGACCAGGAAGGCAACCAGGTCGACAAACTCTGCCTCGCTGAGCCTTTTCTCCAGCCCCTCGGGCATGGTACTGGCGTGCAGCGGCTGTTGCTCGTCGATATCGTCCTTCATGATGGCGTGCTTCTGCCCCTGGTTATCGGCCAGCGTCAGCGTGCGGGCATCCTCGGCCAGCTTGATGCCGCTCAGCACTTTGCCGCTCTTGAGCACGATGCCAATGCTGCCGAAACTGGGCGCGATGGTGCGGCTGGGCTCGAGGATCGACTCGACTATGTAGACGCGCGCGAAACGGCCGCCGACGCCGCTCAGTTCCGGGCCGATTCGCTCCCCCTGCTCGCCGACACGGTGGCACTTGAGGCAAAGCGACTTCTCGACGTTGAAGAAGACCTGGCGGCCTCGTTCCACGTTGCCGCTCCGCGACAGCGCCGCTTGCGTGATCCGCTCGTGATCGGCGCTGGCGCTCTTGCGCCGCAGTCGTAGATGAACGTCGACCGGCTCCGCCGCCGCCTTGACCTTGACCAGCAACCGGCTGAGGCCCGCGGGCAACGTTAGCACAAAGCGGTCGGAACCGGCACGAAAGCCCGCCGCCTGCTTGCGCTCGTACACTGGCTTACCGTTGAGCCAGACTTGCAAGGTGCTGCCGCTCGAGCCCAGGACTTCGACGGCAGTTTCCTTCGGTAGGGCGACATCGCTAAAAGCCAGCCATACAGCATCCGCGGCGTTTTTGGCCCCGGGCAGCTGAATGCGTGGATCGGCACCGCTGGCGAACAGGCGTCGCCAGTTTGGACCGCAATTCTGACCGGCGCCAATCCGCTTCACGACGTCGGCAGCCTGTGCCGCGGATTGTGGACCGAGGGCATGCCAGCGCAGCAACACGCCGCTGTCCCCCTGGATGTCGGCCACGCTGCGGTCGAGCTGGTTGCGGACCTTGTCGTCAAGCTCGGGCCGATCACCCCAGCTGGTCAGGATGCGCAGGGCTGTATCGAGCACATCACCTGACGGGCTGCGCCGGCACAACTCGACGAGGCGGGGCGACTGCTCGGGGCCGCCCAGCTCACGCAGGCAGCCGAGCGCGGCCAGATCGGTCTCGTGGTCGGCCAGTGCCTCGGCAGCCAGCGGCACGACGCGTGGCTCGCGCAGCAGTCCGAGCGATTCGAGACTTGCCCGCCGCACGCCTGCGTCGGGATCGCGGGCGAGCTTCAGGAGCACATCGATGCTGGCGCGAACCCGCAGCTTGCCAGCGGCGAAGGCTGCGGCCTGGCGGACGGGTGCCTGCTTGTCGTCGAGGAAGCGCAGGACCGCGGCCTGGCCCTCGTTGGCGCCAAGCTCACCAAGGGTACGGAGTGCAGCGGCGCGGACGGCCCCGTCGCTGGAATCGAGGTGGCGGGCAACGAGTGTACCGGCCTTGCCCTGTGGGAACTTGCTGGCCAGCGGCAAGGCTGCAGCGAGCACCGGCCCATCCTCGAGCCGGGCAACCATCTCCAGCAACGCACTGGCCCCCGCCTGGTCCAGGCCCGCCTCATAAAGAGCCAGTGCCCGCAGACGGTTGGCGAGGCCAGCTTGCGGGCGGACGATGACGCTCGCAAGATCTTCACGGACCGCGGTGGCCGGCTGCTCCCCCAAGCTTTCAAGGATGGCGGCGATGCCCGCTTCGCTGCGCTCCTCGCGAAGCCAGCGGCGCAGGCTGGACAGCTTTACCGGCACCCTTTCAAGCGACATGGCGTGGAGCGTGGCCAGCCGCAACAGGCCGTCGCCGTTTGCCACCACGCGATCCAGCGCTTCCTGGATGGCGGCGGTGCGCTCCCAGTCCACTGAATTGGCGGGCCGGGGCCCGGGCCGGTAGCCCCAGTATTCCCACGGTCCCGGACGACGATGGACGCGCGCCAGCAGCTCTGCATACGCGCTGCGCCGGCTCGCCGTGCCTTGGCCCCCCAGCCGCGCGACCAGGCCATCGACGACCGCCAGCTCGTAGCGCTCGGCCACGGCGCGGAGGGCTATGCCCTGCAAGGGAGTCGTGTTGGGTAGGTCTACGAGCTTCAAGGTCTCGGGCCAGTTGCCCGCCTGGCGCAGCGCTTGCATGGCCGCATGGGCCAGGACCGCGTCGGCCGCGCCCAGGTGCTTTCGCAACCACATGGGGGTGTCTGCCCAGCGCAGGCGGCCGAGGGCAATGACCACTTCGCGGATGATGGCCGGCGGCGCATTCTCTGCCAGCGCCGCCAGTTTCGCGGCCAGGCCCGGGTCAGCCGCAGCCGCGTCAAGGCGGTGGTGCACCAGCACAGGATCCGCCAGGTCGGCCAGAGCTCGGATCGCCTGAATTCGCACGGCTTGTTCCGGATCATTGCCAGCCATGTGCAGGAGGTCTTCGAGATTGGGCTTCGCGGCCCGGGCGAGGAGCCAGACGGCATGGAGGCGGCCTCGTTTGCCGAGCTTGTTGCCCGCCAGCGCTTGCCGGACGGCTTGCTCGCCTTGGCGGCCGCGGTGTTCGAGGGCGAGCTGGG
>JBFWSD010000829.1:0-4076 GCA_050248575.1 Gemmataceae bacterium | reverse complement strand
CGTTGATCCAGCCGAGCTGCGCCGCTTAGCCGCCGGGCTCAAACGCTTCAACAGCGAGCTGTCCAACCAGATGGCCTCCTTGCACGGGCAGCTCATCAACCTCGGCGAGAGCTGGCGCGACCAGGAACACCAGAAGTTCGCCGAGGAGTTCGTGCAGACCATGAAGGTCATGCAGAAGTTCCTCGACGCCAGCCAGCAGCACATCCCCTTCCTGCTGCGCAAGGCGGAGCGGATCGAGGACTACTTGCAGCAGAAGTGAGCCGCCATGCAACACGCCGCCAAGTGAAAAAGGGGACTGTCCCCTTCGGAACGTGCAGACATGGCGATGTTATTGCAGAGACCCAGGGGTTGCGGAGGGGACTGTCCCCTTCAAGTGAGCCGCCATGCAACACGCCGCCAAGGTGACGTCGCTCGAAGCCGTGCAGGAGTTTCGCTCCGCCCTGCTTGGCTTCGGCGCCGATACGCGCGAAGCCCTGTCGGCCAACGACATGGAGATCCAGCGGGCCGCCGCCTGGCTCGACGAACAGCTCCGCTTCTGGAAGAAAGAAATTCACGTCCGCGACGAGAAGCTGCAGAC
Source organism: Gemmataceae bacterium (assembly GCA_050248575.1). Classification (GTDB taxonomy): domain Bacteria; phylum Planctomycetota; class Planctomycetia; order Gemmatales; family Gemmataceae; genus JBFWSD01. The sequence goes on along the minus strand of JBFWSD010000829.1, from coordinate 3,499 downwards.
CGCCAAGCGCAACCTGCAACGCAAGAAGATGAGCAAGGTGATGGGCCGCCATCCCGATTGCAGCGAAGAAGAGGATATTTTCGAGCTGGCCAAGAAGCGTTTCCAGGAAGCGGAGCAGAAGCTGGCTAACTGCAAGCGCTGGATCCCGCAGTTGCAACGGGCCGTGGAAGAATACCAGGGCAAGGCCCGCATCCTCGGCGGCATGCTCGAAGCCGACTTGCCGCGCGTGTCCGCCACTCTGGAACGCAAGCTCGACGCACTCGACGATTACGTGCGCATGGCCCCGCCGCCGACGCCGTCGGCCGAGACGGGCGACCAATCCAAGGAGACCTGAAGGATGGCCCTCGACACCGGCCGCGGCAAGATCTACGACGGCCTCAAGAGCCTGCGGGCCGACTGGGACAGCGTGCAGCGCGTCTGGAACGATCCGGTCCGCCGCGACTTCGAGGAGAACTTCTGGAAGGAGCTGGAAGTCCAGGTAGACGCCACCCTGCGCGGCACCGACCGCCTGTCGCAGGTCCTCATCCAGATGAAACGGGACTGCGAGTAATCAGCTTGGCAAATCTTCGAACCGAAAGCCGACCAGGCCGGCCTTCTCGAACTTGTCTCGGGCTGCCGCTGTGAAGAACGTCTCCTGACACCAGAAGAACATGCCGTCGCTCAGCTCGGGCAGCGTGAACACGTCGCAGGGCTGCAAGCAACCCTCTTTGAAGGCAAACCGGTGCACTCGCCTGGTTCGCGCCGTTCCGGCGAAGCATTCGATCTCGGCGCGCGCGTGGTCGAGGCAATCAAGACAGCGCTCTGTGTAGAAGAGATAGAAGGGCTCGTTGTTGACGTGAAAGCGCAGAAACTGCATCCCCGGTACGCCAAGCTCCTCCAGTACCTTGCGTGCTCGAGCCGAGACGCCGATTCCCGGCACCATGGATAGGCAATCTACCAGGGGCCAGCGCTTGCGCACCTTCAGCTTGTAGGCGATCTGATCAAGTAGATCAGCGAAGGGCAGCCCGGCCTTTTTCCGGCCATCCACTTCGAGCCACAGCTCGGACATGGCCCTAGGCCCTTTGATGGCCGGGTAGTCCTCGTCAAGGCAATAGGAGAGCGCGTAGATATTCCAGCCCCGATTCATGCGGGCAGGTCTCAGGATCGGTTTGGCTCGTTTCAGTCACGCGGGCGGTGGACCAGTACGGGCACGGTCGAGCCGCGCACCACCTTGTCGGCGATGCTCCCCAGAAACAGCCGCGACAGGCCGCGGCGGCCGTGCGTCGCCAGCGCGACCATATCGATGGCCGGCGGCGTTGCTTTCTCGAGGATCGCGCTGGCCGGTTCGTCGGCGAGCACCACTTGCTTGGTGGCCTTGACCATCTTGGCGCGGCAGCGATCCGACAGGTGCTCGAGGTATTGCTCGGCCTCTTGCCGCGCTTGTTTCTCCATCTGCCCGAGTTGCTCGACCAGGTTGGCCGCCAGGTGGCCCACGCCTTCCATCGAATAATTCGACGGTACGAAGGGCTTGATCACGCGCAGCAGCACGATCTCACCTTCCACGAGCTGCGCCAGCTCGAGGGCCGAGTCGAGCACCTGTTCGGCGAATTTCGAGCCGTCCAGCGCCACCAGGATTCGTTTGAGCGAGGGGGCGGCTTCCTGATTGTCGTGCCCGTGGGGACGAACCAGCAGGATCGGCGTCGGCAAGTCGCGGACCAGTTCGTCGGCCACGCTGCCCAGCCAGAAGCGGGCCATGGCGCCGCGGCCGTGCGTCGTCATCACCATCAGGTCGACGGCATGCGTCTTGACGTATTCGTGGATGGTGGCCGCCGTCGCGCCTTCCTTGACGACACAATCCACCTCGATTCCTTGCTTGGCGATGCGGGCGGCCACCTTGTCGAGATACTCGCGCTGCCGCGTCTTGATCTCGCCCGCCAGCTTCTCGTCGTCAAAGTAAGGGGCGAACTCCGGATGGACTTCCGCCAGCGGGCGGTGCACGTGCAACAGATGGATCTTCGCCTTGGCGGGGCCGGCCAGCGTCAGCGCCACGGGCACGGCCTGCTCACCAAACGCCGAGCAGTCCATCGGCACCAGGATTGAACGGATCATGGTACACCTCGGTTGTTGATGGATGTCGATGAAGAAAGTGCAAGGCTTGTGCCGAATCGTGTCTTGCCCACTTCACCGGTGCTATTTGAGGTTCCTGTGTCCGGAGCGGGGCAGCCGCGCGCTCTTTCGGAACAGGTGGTGTGCGGACCTCGCGCGCCTCAGTGCTTGGATTGTGCCGCATCGGGAACATTGCTGCGCATGCTGTCGTAGAGGCGGAACAGACTCACGGTGCCGTCGCTGTTGCCCGTGGCCAGGTAGCGACCATCGTGGGTGCAGGCCATGCTGCAAGCGCGGCCGCGGGGCAGCTGCCATTCAACGCGGATCGTCTTGGTATCGGCCTCCCAGAAGATTACCTTGCCCGCATCGCACACCGACAGGATCGAGCGGCCGTCGGAGGTGTAGTGGACGAGGCGGACAACCCCTTCGTGTCCCTTGAGTGCGGCGCGGGCGCGCGGTTTGCCGTCGGCCAGGTCCCAGATGTAGATTTGCTGATCGAGGCTGCCGAACGCGAGTTCCTGCCCATCGCGTGCGAAGGCCAGCGAGAAGACTTGCCCCCAGTGCCCTTCGAGCACGGCCTGCTCCTTCGACCAGATCTTGCCCGGGTTCCACAGGCGCACTGTCTCGTCGCGGCTGGCGCTGGCGAGCAACTTGCCGTCGGGTGCGAAGGCGATGAGCGTGACGAAGTCGTTGTGGCCCTTGAGGGAGGTCATGGCGCGGGGCTCGCCGGCGATGTCCCAGAGACGAATGAGTTTGTCGGAACCGCCGCCGGCAAGGATCTTGCCGTCGGGCGAGAAGGTGAGGGCGTCGATCGTGGCCCGGTTGGCCTGGATGTACGTGCGTGCCTGGTTGCTGGCGGGCAGGTCCCAGAGCCAGATCAGCCCGTCGAGGGTGGCCGCTCCCGAAGCCAGCACCTTGCTGTCGGGCGCGAAGGCCAGGGCGCCGATGTCGCTGGCGTGCGCATTGGGAATGGCGCGGTCTTCGGGCTCGGTGCCCGCCAGGTCCCAGAAGCGTAACGTGCCGTCCACGCCTCCTGAGACGAGGAAACCTCGATTCGGCGAGAAGACGACGGCGGTGACCCAGCCCCGGTGCCCTTCGAGGACGGCAATCTTGCGTGCTTGCCGGCGATCGTCAGTCTCGGTGACCGGCCCGGGGGGCGGTGTCGGCTGATGCGCGGAAGACGGAACAGGCTTGGCTGCCGCCGGCGGCGCCGCCGGCGGGTGAGGGTTCGCTGGTTCGGGCGGAGGCGCCGGTGGAGGCGCAGGCGCGGGCGCTCCCAGGTCCATCGGCTTGTCACGCCAGGGCAGGATCGATGTGGGAGCTTCGGCAGATTTCTCGCGCAGCGGCAGGATCGATTGCGGCGTGGTCACGTCGGGCTGGGTTCGCCACGGCGACACCGACTGGGACGGGTCGC
>JBFWSD010000828.1:0-4058 GCA_050248575.1 Gemmataceae bacterium | reverse complement strand
TACACGCTCGAAGAGATTCACGCCATGCCCGAGTCCGCGGTCGGCGATCTCCTGGCTCACGTCGACATCCTGGTCGACGGGCCGTACCTGCGCGAGCAGCCCGACACGTCGCGGCGCTGGATCGGCTCGACCAACCAGCGGATTCACTTCCTCACTAGCCGGTACCGGGCCGACGATCCATGCTGGCAGCGGCCCAACACGCTGGAGATCCGCATGCGCGACGGCGTGGTGAGCGTCAACGGCTTCCCGGCCAGGCAGGCGGTGGGATTGTGGCAGCGGCCCGGCACACGGAGGACGTCATGACCGCCTCCGCCACGCCTGTCGTTTCGCGTTTCGAGGCCAATCTCCTCACGATCCTGCGCTTTCTGCTGCGCAAGGTGCCCGAAGAGCAGGCCTTGCCCTTGCTGCTCAAAGGCTACCCGCGCCCGAAATGCCTCAGCCGGGCCTGTGTCCAGCTGGTGGAAGACACGCTGGCCAAGGGGTCGATGCTGTTCCTGGCGCGAGGCAGCGGCTGGCGGCACGAACGCTATTTGCGCGGCGACAAGATCGTGGCGGGCCGACTCTGGGAACGCACACCTCCCGAAGAGCTTGGCTTGCACTTCTCGGGCAGCACGCTCGAGTTTCTGATCTGGTTGACCGAGACCGAGCTGCCCAGCTCGAAGGACGAGACGCCGGAGTTGCCCGCGAATACCAGCGGCGACTGGCTGCTCCTGCATCTTGCCTTCGCGGTGCTGAGGCAGACCGCGATTGGCCCGATGCTGCGTACGCGCCGCGGCGTGGCTGCCAATCCGCTCTGCCGGCTGGCATTTCCCAGCTACTTCGGCACGGCCAGGATCCATCCTGACTTCGACGGCTGGACGGCGGGCACCGAGGCCTGCATTCTCGAATCGATGCAGCAAGAGCTGCGCACCAGCTGGCGCGACGTCGAGCTCGCCAAGGCGGAGGCCGAGGTTCGCGTCGTGCGCGGACTCGGGCAGTCGCAAGAGAAGCTGCTGACGGCCCTCTTCGACGCTCTTGAAAGAGCGGGCCGCTTCGACCTGGCCCGCTTCTTCCTGCAAGCCATGGCCGATGTCCTGGCCGACGACAAGGCCTATCAATGGGTCGGCAATCTCACGACGACCGGCCTGCGGCTGGCGGACCGGGCCGCCCTCTACCGGACTGCTCTGGCCCCGGTCGTGCTCCTCGAACGACTCCATCAGTGGGAACAGCAAGCACGCAACATCGGCTACTTCGACGAGGGCTACGCCGCCGCTCAGCTCTTCAAAGTGGACTGGGAAACGCAGGCAGGCGACACGTTGATGCCGCGTGCCCACGAGCTGCTCCGCCGCTGGGGCGCGTGGCAATCGGCCAGTCCGTCGAGTCCCGGCGGGTCTTCCAGTCCAATTCCTCCCGGCGAGCGCGGTACGTCTCCCCCCTAGGATGACAAGGTGACACGGTGACACGGTGACACGAGATCGCGCACATCGGCTGTGAAGAACGCGGTTACATGGATACTGGTCCCCCCCGCTCGCCATCGTCTGCAAGAACGTCATTTTTTTCCCGTCCCCGTGTCCCCGTGTCCCCGTGTCCAGTTACCCCGCTTGCATCCCTGCACTACAATGACTTGGAAACTTCGCTGAGCCTCTTTCCACCGGGAGTCTGCCTGCTGATGTCCGAGCGACCTACCAATCTCCAGCAACTTCGGGACAGCGGCTGGACCTCGAAGACCGTCAAGCACGAGATCCGCGACAACTTCCTGAGGCTGTTGCAAGCGGGCGCCGAGCTCTTCCCCGGCATCATCGGCTATGAGCACACCGTGATCCCGGAGATCAACCTGGCCCTCCTGGCCGGGCACGACATGCTCTTCCTCGGCGAGAAAGGGCAGGCCAAGAGCCGCCTCATGCGCATGCTCGTCCGCTTTCTCGACGACGAGATCCCGTATCTGGAACTGCCTGGCTGCCCGGTGCATGAGGATCCGTTCAAGCCGATCACTGCCATGGGCAAGCGTTTCATCAAGGACATGCCGCCCGATCAGGTGCCCATCGCCTGGTGGTCCAGGAAGGAACGCTATGCCGAGCGGCTCTCGCCCGGCACCAAGTTCGCCGACGTCATCGGCGAGATCGACCCGGCCAAGCTGGCGGGCGGCACCAGCATGTCGGCCGAGGACGCGCTCCACTTCGGCCTGATCCCGCGCATGCACCGCGGCATCTTCGCCATGAACGAGATCCCCGAGCTCGACGAGCTCGTGCAAGTCGGGCTGTTCAACATCCTCGAAGAACGCGACGTGCAGATCCGCGGCTACCCGGTCCAGTTCGACATCGACGTGCTGATCCTGTTCTCGGCCAACCCGGCCACCTACAACCGCTCGGGCAAGGTCATCCCCCAGCTCAAGGATCGCATCGGCGCCCTTATCCAGACGCACTACCCGCGCGAGCGGGCCACCGGCATCGAGATCATGGAGCAGGAATCTGCCCTCGGCCTCGACGGCGATTTTCCCGTGCTCGTGCCCTACTTCATGAAGGAGATCATCGAACAGATCAGCGTGTGTGCCCGCAACTCGAAGTACATCGACCACCAGTCGGGCGTGAGCGCGCGTTTTTCGATTGCCAACTATCGCACGATGGTGGCCAGCGCCCGTCACCGCGGCGTGATCCTGGGCGAGAAGCCAGCCGTGCCGCGCATCAGCGACCTGGGCCACCTGCACGCTTCTTCGCTGGGCAAGCTCGAGCTCGACCTGATGGGCAGCCACCAGCTTTCCGAACGCCAGGTCCTCGAATCCATTCAGGCGGAGGCCGTCAAACAGGTCTTTGAGGAGTACGTCGACCGGCACGGCCTCGACGACATCGCCGACGTCTTCTCCAAAGGAGTGAAGATCGAGGTGGGGGACTTGCTGCCCTCGATCACCTATGCCGAACGACTGAAGCGCGTGCCGAAAGCGTGGGAAAAAGCCTTCGAAGTCAACCCGGGCGAAAACGACGCCGTGCGGGCCAGTTGCATCGAGTTCGTGCTCGCGGGCCTCTATTCCACCGACCGCATCAGCCGCAGTCAGAAGCACGGCCGGATCACCTACGAAACGTAGCTCTCAACGCATCCTCAACACCTTGCCGGCGCGGGCGCCGTTGTACTTGTCCGCTTCGATCACCGGCTTGCCATTGACGAAGAGATACTTCACGCCGGTGGCGTACTGGTGGGGCTTGTCGAAGGTGGCCGTGTCGCGAAACGTCTTGGGATCGAAGACGACGATGTCGGCGGCCTGGCCCGGCTTGAGGTAGCCGCGATCGGTCAACCTGAGGATGTCGGCGGGCAGCCCGCTTGCCGAACGAATCGCTTGCTCGAGGGGCACTATCTTCAGCTCCAGCGAGTAGAGCGCGAGCTTGCGCGGAAACGTGCCATAGCTCCTGGGATGCGGCACCGTGTCGCCCGGCACCATCGCCGAGCCGTCGCTGGCGGTGGCCACCCAGGACTGCTTCATGATCAGCCGCACGTCTTCCTCGTTCATGCCGAAGCTCACGGCGGACGCGCCGCCGTTGTGCTCGATTTCGAGGACGACGTCGAGGACGCTCTTGCCTTCCGCCTTGGCGATGGCGGCGAGAGTCTTGCCCTGCCAGGCCGGCTGCTTGGCATAGCGGGCAATGCGGATGCTGTCGCCCGCCTTGCGCTCGCTGATCAGCTTCTCGATGCCTTCCTTGATCTTGGGGCCAGTCTCGGAATCATCAAGGCGCGCCAGCAGGTCCTTTTGCGTCCCTTCACGCCAGCGCGACGGGATCAGCATCGCCTGCACCGAGGTGCTGCTGGCGATGTAAGGATACTGATCGGCGGTGACGACTTGCCCTTTCTTGCGGGCTTGCTCGATGAGGGCAATGGCGTCGGCCGATTTGCCCCAGATGCTGCGGCTGCCCGCCTTCATGTGGGAGATGTGCACGGGCAAGCCAGCCTCGCGGCCGATGCGAATGGCCTCGTCGATCGCGGTCAAGAGGCCGCTCCCCTCGTTGCGGATGTGGCTGGCGTAGTGCCCCTTGTGTTTCGCGACCACCTTGGCGAGTTCGATCAGTTCATCGGTTTGCGCATAGCAGCCCGGG
>JBFWSD010000827.1:0-4082 GCA_050248575.1 Gemmataceae bacterium | reverse complement strand
CTCATCGAAAACGGCGATCCGCGAATTCTCGCGGGGATTCGGGCCATTGTTGTGTTCGTTGGCTCGAAGATGGTGGCCTGGCAGCCCGGGCTACGCAGCCTCGGCTTGCGGGCCGCCGTCGCCATGTTTCTCGCCTACGGCGGCTATCTCTATTTCTACCGCGCCGAAGGAGAGACCAACGTCTGGATTACCCTGAAGGCGGCCAACGCCGCCGGGGGCGTCCTCTCGCTCACCTGGATCGTCTTCCCCATTCTCAACTTCATCTGCAGCCATATCCGGCTGGCCCTGGCGGCGTTCCTCGGTTACTGCGTCTACGCCGCCATCACCACCGAGAACTTCAACACCGACATGCTGCCCCGGATCGCCCTCGAGGCGTTGATCCCGGTCGCACTGACGCTGGTGGTCGCCTGGATCGTGCATCCGATCTGGGACTATGTGCGGGCACTCTTGCCCGAGCCGGCGCAGAAGAAGCTGGACGAGCATCGTTCGAAGGGATTCCGCAAGGCGTTGCACAAGGCCCGCAAGGAACGGGCCGAGCGCCGCCGCGTGGTGGAAGAGTACGAGGACGAGACTGAAGAGGCCGAGCTGCCCCGCGAGGCAGAGATCGGCCCGCTAGAGCTGGAACGCGTCTCGCGCGTGCAGATCGACTTGCAAAGGCGCCGCGACAAGGCCAGGCTGCAAGTCGAGTTGTTCTATCTCTCTGCCTCGGCGGACATCGGCACGCGCATCGATCGGAACATGTTTCAAGATCTGCTGCACCGCTACCTGGGCGACCACGTGCCTGTGGAAGACGTGGAACAAAATGCGCAGCAGTTGCAGCTCTTGCTCCAGCAGCATCAACTCATGGCGCGAGACCTGCCCGCGTCACCCAGCCTGGAAGACTTGACCCGCAAGCTGATCGAGGAGCAACAGCGTGCCCTTGGCCTCGAGCGGCATCCGCAGGGCAATGGCTCCAACGGCAGCCATCACTCCTACGGCAACGGCGCTGCCGCCCGCGAAGACGATCCCAACCTGGTCGAGTGACCGAGTTCGCGGAACCCACCATTAGCAGTTCAGACGAATGAACTTGCCGTTCATGTGGATGTCGTCGCTGGTCTTGACGCGCAGCTCGCCGTCGCTGGTGAGCTTGGTGGCCTCGCTGGTGTGAACTTCGAAACGCTTGCAATCGACGGCCACGGTTTCGGTGCTGGCGAGTTCGAGGCGGGCGCCTTGCAGCCGCACCACCGGGCCATTCTCGGTCAACACGATCTGAACCTCGACCGCGCCATCCGGCGAGCGGATCTCGAGTTCTTCCTGCCCGTCATTGAGCTTGACCACGACGGAACGGCCCGAGGGGAGTTGCCTCTCGGTGGTTTCGTTGTCGAGGAGAGGTGCGGTTGCCATCTGAAGTTCTCCTTTGCCCAGATATGTGATTCGAGCAGTTATATGTGTCTTGTCCTCGGACGGTATTACTCTACTTGGCCGTGGGGACCCGGGCCAGTCTCGTCTTTCTTCGATGAATCTGTGATGAAGGTTCACCCTCACGGCATGAGTTCCCGCACCGGTACAGAGTCGACCGCCAGGCCTCCGAGTTGAAGCGGTACGGAATCGTTGATGCCGAATTCTTGCCGAATCCGATACGCCGGAACAGGATCGGGACCGGTGGGATCTGTGTAAACCTCAATCTGGCGATCGACGAGGTTGACGATCCAGTAGACGGCGATGCCGGCACGGGCATAGAGGCGGCCCTTGTCGGTGCGATCGCGGTTCAGGGTGCTGTCCGACACCTCGACGAGCAATTCGATCTCGGCCGGCAAAGGATGGTGAGCAAGAAATCGCGTGGCGGGGCCAGGCACGATCGCGAAATCGGGCTCCGGTTCACTATCTAACGTGGTGATCGCCGACTGGACCCGGAGCCGGTAGCCCGCCGGCAGCCTCGCCCGCAAGGGCTCCTGAACAAGATCGAGGGCCACATCATGCAATTCATTGCGGGGCATCTTCGGCACGATCCAGCCTTCGAGCAGCTCGACCGGATCGTCCTCCGTAAGCAGGCCGATATGGATCAGCCGATGGTACTCATCGACGCTGAAGGGCCGTACCGGATACGGCGGCGGCCCCGACCAAATGGTGCCCGATGTCACCGACATATTGGCATCCTCACTTGGCGGCCTTGACGGGCTGACGCTTGCCCGCGGCGGCGTCCTCCTTGGCCGCGGCCGGGCCCTTCGCCTCGGCGGGCCAATCCTGCCAGCGGTTGCTCTTCTTGAAGAAGGCCAGCGGGTTGTCGTAAACCAGCTTCTGGATGACGCTTTCGGCGTGGCCCCGCCGCTTCATCTCCTGGATGAATTCGGGCACCGCCAGTGGGTTGGACTTGCCCCAGTCGCCCGCGGAGTTGCACATGATGCGGTCGGTGCCGACCATCTCGATGATGTCGGCGGCCCGCTCGGGGGTGCACTTGGTGGTGGGATAGAGCGTCATGCCGCACCAGAAGCCGTTGTCCAGGGCAATCCGCACCGTGTGCTCTTCCACGTGATCGATGAGCACGCGCTCGGGGTTGACGCGCCTGTCGTTCTTGAGCATGTCGACGATCATGCGCGTGCCCTTGTACTTGTCTTCCAGGTGCGGCGTGTGGATGAGGATCAGCTCGTTGGTCTTCATGGCCAGGTCGACGTGTTCCTGGAAGATGGTGGCCTCGTTGGCGGTGTTTTTGTTGAGGCCGATCTCGCCGATGCCCAGCACGTTGGGCTTCTGGAGGAACTCGGGGATCATGGCGATGACTTCGCGGGAAAGAGAGACGTTTTCGGCCTCCTTGGCGTTGATGCACAGCCAGGAGTAGTGGCGGATGCCAAACTGGGCAGCCCGCTTGGGTTCGTACTCGGTGAGGTGCCGGAAGTAATCGCGGAAGCCCTCCACGCTGCCGCGATCGAAGCCGGCCCAGAAAGCGGGCTCGCTCATGGCCACGCAGCCACACAGGGCCATGCGCTCGTAATCGTCGGTGACGCGCGAGATCATGTGGATGTGGGGGTCGATGTAGTACATGTCAGTTGTCCTTGGTCAGTGGTCCGTGGTCCGTTATCAATTAACTCTGGACGGACTCAGTGATTGCCCGTACGGACTCCATCTTCTCTGTCCCTGGTCTTCGCGTGCGTTCAACGACGCACGAGGCGTGGCACTCGCACGCTGGACCGGTCGCACAAATCAAGCACCGCCTGGTAGAGTGGCTTTTTGGCCAACATTGCCCAGAGATCAAGCTGGTTGCCCTTGGCCCCGCACTCCGCCCGCAAGTCGCTCAATGGCCAAAGTTCCACGACGCGGGCCATCGAAATCTCTGCACGAACCGCACGATCGTCGATTCCATGTCGGCCTCGCGACTTCATGAACAGAGAAGAGGAGTCCGTATTGACGTCGGTATCTCTCAGCGGTTCGCACCTCATCGAGGTCCTGACATTGGCGACAGGATCATCGCCTTCCCTCCTTGTCCTCACCGCGGCTTGGGCTTTTCCCAGTTCGGGTCGTAGTCGAGCGAGAAGATCTTCTGGATGCGTTCGGCGCGGCCGCCCGACGGGTCGAGCAGCACTTCGAGTGCCTGCCGGATGCGGGCCACACGCGCGTCGTCCGTGGCGTTCGACGCATCGCTGCCACGGCCGATGCGGTCCAGGATTGCCGCCACGTCCAGGATCTTGCAGCGCGCTTCCAGGAAGTGACGGTCCAGGGCTTGCTTGGCTGCCATCGGGGTCATGTCTAGTTGCCTCAATTGAGAACGTTGCTCAGCAGACCTTGCGGCCTTCATCATAGTGAATCGCCTGCTGTCTCTCGACGACAAAGTCCCAGTCGAGACGATGCGGCGGCTGGAGCAAGTTCCGATAAGCGACAGCCATCTGCCGGGCCGCCTCGTCGAACGCCATCCCGCCAAAGCCAGTACCGAAGGCGGGAAATGCCACAGTCTCGATTCTCTCAGCCCCAGCAGCATTGTGGGCGACGACTTCGAGAAGCGCTGCCCAGGCCGCGCGATAGACATTGTCGGTGCCGCCAATGGAGCCCGGTACGCGCATCGTCGGTGCATGAACAAGATGAGGACAATGCGCACTGCCTGTCTTCACGAT
>JBFWSD010000826.1:0-4086 GCA_050248575.1 Gemmataceae bacterium | reverse complement strand
GCGTGGGGTATGCGGCAATCGCATAGGTCCAAATCGGCAAAAGTGCGCAAACAATCGCCGCAAGTCACATTCATCATTTGAGATAAGTCAACGGTTCTGTCAGGCGTCGACATTGGGTGCAGCGCCCGCACTGGCGGCATTCAACGTCCATTCACAGATAGATCATGCGCTGGGCCAAGCAAATCTACGTGTCAGGTTTGTCAGTCAGGTGGTGGCCCGCTTCGCAGGCCGCTCCCACGATGCCCTAAACCAATTCCTTGCAGAGGTTTTTGGTTCTGGATCTGCGATGCAAGGGGTTGGGTAGCGTCGATACCATGGCGCATTTGCGCAATGAACACGGTTGCGTCAAATCCACAAGTCGTGTCCAGCGTGGGCTATGCGGCAATCGCATAGGTCCAAATCGGCAAAAGTGCGCAAACAATTTCCGCAAGTCATATTCAGCATTTGAGATAAGTCAACGGTTTTGTCAGGCGTCGACATTGGGTGCAGCGCCAGCACTGGCGGCATTCAACGTCCATTCACAGATAGATCATGCGCTGGGCCAAGGAAATCTACGTGTCAGGTTTGTCAGTCAGGTGCGGGCGATCGTCGGAGGAACCCGAAACCAATCACACGTCACAGATCCTGAATCCCTGGGCCAGCGAAGCCAGCGGCTCGCGGGCCGGAATGTACTCCTGGCCCAGGAAGCCGGTGTAGCCCGTCTCCAGGATCGCCTTGATGATGGCGGGGTAGTAGAGCTCCTGGGTCTCGTCGATCTCGTGACGGCCGGGCACGCCCCCGGTGTGATAATGAGCGATGTGCTCTTTGTTATCGCGGATGGTGCGGATCACGTCCCCTTCCATGATCTGCATGTGATAGATGTCGTAGAGGAGCTTGAAGCGCGGCGAGCCCACCTTCTTCACGAGGGCCACTCCCCACGGCGTGCGGTCGGCCATGTAGTCCTTGTGGTTGACCTTGCTGTTGAGCAGTTCCATGCAGATGGTGATCTTCTTTTTCTCGGCCAGCCCGGTCACGCGTTTGAGGCCGAGGGCACAGTTCTCCAGTCCTTCCTCGTCCGACATGCCCTTGCGGTTGCCCGACATGCAGATGACGTTGGGCAGCCCGTTGTCGGCGGCGAACTCGATGTTGGCGGTCAGCTCCTTCTCGATCCAGTCGTGGTTCTCTTTGCGGTTGAGGCCGTCGGTGATCGACTTGCAGCGGATCATGGCACAGGAAAGCCCGAGTGGCTTGATCCCGAGGTACTCTTCCGGGGTGAGCAATTCGATGGACTTGTAGCCGATCCTGGCGGCCGCGCTGGCGAGCTTGTCGAGCGGAGTCTTGTTGTAGCACCAGCGGCAGATGGATTGCTTGATGTTGCCGTTGATCTTGGCGGGCTCATCGGCCCAGGCATACCTGGCGGTAAGGGCGGCCACGCCCGCGGCCTGCAGCGCCGCCCGGCGCGAGATCGGTTGATCGCTCATCGGGGTTCCTCCTTTGGTTTGGCTGGATCGTAACACAGGGGGAACGCGAGCGTCAACGAAGCGGCCCGTGAAGTGAGCGGAAAAATGCTCGTTTTGATTTTCATGCCCGCGGCGCAGGCGTTAGAATAACCTTGCGGAGTACGTGAGGCAATCAAACCCGAGAGTCCCGTCATGCGGAGTAAAGCCTGGATCGCGCTGCTGCAGACGATACCACCCGAGAAGTTCGAGAAGCTCACCATGGTGAGTTCATCGGGCAACGAGCTCAATATCCAGAACATCCTTCGCATCGAAGAGGAATACATGGTTTGCATGGGGCGGCTGGCGGGCACGACGGACGACCCGCGCGTGATGCTGGTGCCGCTCGACAATATCGACTACCTCGGCTTCCGCGAGCCGTTGAAGCAAGGGGAAGCGGAAGAGATTTTTGGCCACGGCCTGGGCCTCGACGGACAAGGCGCACCCGCTCCGCGCACCGTGGTGGCCACGCCGGCGGCGGCGGCCGCTGCCGCCGCGCCCAGCGAGGAGGCTGCCGAGGATGAACCTGTCAAGAAGCAGAAGCCGGCAGCCCTGTCGGCGCTGCTCAAGCCGCAAGGGCAAGAAGCCCCGGCGCCTGCGCCCACACCGCCGCCGGCACCTGCCCCCGCGCCGGCTGCTGAACCGGCGGCCGCGGAAGGCGGTCCCTTGCTTCCTGGAAAGGCCGCCCTGCTTGAACGGCTCCGCAAGTCGCGACAAGGACAGTGAACTCTCTTGCTACGGGTAGCTCCCCACTTCGGCCGGACTCGAAGCTGACGGCGAACATGGCACTCACCGACACACTCACTCGCGAGAGCGGCATCCGGCCTACTTGTGTTCAGCCCGGCGGGGGCTGGTGCGTGCAGCTCGAGCTTGCCTGGGGCAGACTTCGCCGCCGCTGGCTCCGTCGCTTCCGTCCCGACTACGTTCAGCGTCTCGCCGCCCGCCGCCAGGGAGAATGTCCCGATTGCCCGCACGACATCATCGATCCGCGCGATCTCAAGTACTGGCGTAATGTGTGCGGCTACCACTTTCGATCCGAGGACGACGCCTTTCAGTGGCGCGAACGCCTCGGTTTCGCGCGGGCGGGTTTCTGTGAACTGATCGTCTTCGGCACGCTGTTCGGTGCGCTGACACTGGCCTTCGTCGTGCTGGCGGCTGCCTGGCACGTGCTCTTCTGGCTGCCCGCGGCCGGGGCCGGCTTCTGTTTGTTCGAGACCTTCTTCTTCTTCCGCGATCCGGAACGGACGATTCCGCTCGACGCCGATGTGCTGGTGAGCCCGGCGGATGGCACGATCACCGACGTGGGAATCGTGGACGACGCCGATTTTCCGGGGGGCCGCGCCTTTCGCATCAGCATCTTCCTGTCGATCTTCAACGTGCACGTGAACCGGCTGCCCCGCTCGGGCCGCGTGACCGATGTCCGTTATTTCCCGGGCGCATTCCTGGATGCCCGTCACCCGGACTGTGCCCGCCGCAACGAGCAACTGTGGATCGACCTGGACGATGCGGGCCGCTTGCTGCGCGTGAAACAGATCTCCGGCGCGATTGCCCGGCGTATCGTATGCTGGTTGAAACCGGGCGAGACCGTGCGTGCAGGAGCCCGCCTGGGCATGATCAAGTTCGGTTCGAGGACGGAGGTGCTGTTGCCCGTGGAGTCGGCCCGCGAGGTGCTGGTCAAGGTCGGCGACAAGGTCCAGGGAGGGAGCAGCGTGCTGCTGCGGCTGTGAAGTCGTCTCGGGAGATCACGGACATCTGGTTCTGCACGTCAGACTCACTCGCCCAGATCGCAGAGTGGCTAGGGCTTTCCGATGTGCTTCATGATTACGAGAACTACTGGGAGTGGTGTATCGGGTCGATTGACGAAACTCGTCTCGACGTGACGCGATCGCACACCGCTCCAGCGCGTCGGGTCCCCACACGAATCTATCGGGTGGATGGCGAGTCGTTTAGCGATGAGTTGAAGAATAGTATCGTGTCTCGCTTGCGTCCGCACATCGCCGGGAGCATTCATTGCGGCCAGTGGCGCTATATCAAGGGGAACGACTTCGAGCTGGACTCGTTCCAGGAATGTTAGTTCCCTGAACTCACAACCAAAATGGCGATTGCGCTTGCCATTTTCAACCCAGCTATACCAACCATGATTCGCACCGTTCCCGACGTCGAGAGCTACTGCAACTTGATGAATCGCAGCAAGCTCATCAAGCCGAAAGAGATTCAGAACGTCTATCAGGACTGGCGCAAGCGGCAGGCCAGGGGTGCGCCGGGCGAGACCGATCGCTTCATCGACTGGCTCCGGCAATACCACTACTTGACCCCCTATCAGGCGCAGCAGCTGGCCATCGGCCGGGCCGACCACTTCTTCCTGAACCACTACCGCCTGCTCGACCTGATCGGCAAGGGCAAGATGGCCGGCATCTTCAAGGCGGCGCACTCCTCGCTGGGCCATATCGTGGCCATCAAGGTCATACCGCCCGCCAAGAGCAAGGACGCGGTGGCGCTGGCCCGCTTCCGCCGCGAGGCCAAGATGGCCGTCAAGCTGCAGCACCCCAACATCGTGCGCACGCACCATCTCGGGCAGGTGGGCGCCCGCTATTACATCGTCATGGAATAC
>JBFWSD010000825.1:0-4089 GCA_050248575.1 Gemmataceae bacterium | reverse complement strand
CCGCCGTTCATCCACAAGACAATACACGAGCGGGGCGGCCGCGCCTCGGCAGCGGCCAGCCTGCCCAGCCAGCCCGATGCGGAGAGGGCCGCAGCCCCTGCCCAGCGGAACCAGTCGCGGCGCGACAGATCGATGTTGATACATTGCATGATTTCACCTCGCAAGGGCCGAAGCCAATCAATGAACTAGCACGAACTCGGTACTGTTGAGCAAGGACCAGAAGATGTCGCGCAGGGCCTGCCCACGCTCGGGCGCAGACTCCACATAGGTAACCAGTTCCGCAAGCTCGCCCGAGCCGGGCCGCCGCGACAGGGTCGCCAAGTAGAGCGCTTCAATACGCCGCCCGACTGTGCGATAGGCCTTGCTCTCGATCACGGTCTTCAGAATCGGGCTCTGTTCGGGCGAAGTCGCCTGCTCGATGAACTTGCCATTCATCAGGAACAGGGCTTGCTGGATGGAAGCCTGCACCTCGGCAGGTTCATCGCGCGGATCGCTGAACTTGCGGCGAAATTCGTCGAGCGGCGTGCTCGTCCCGTACAAGCCTCGCTCCGCACTGGCACCGCTCGCTGGCAAATAGCCCGTCGCTTGCAGGATGCTGTGGTAAAGCTGCTCGGGCGACATGCCACGCAGGGCAGCCCGGCCGAACGAACGTGGCAGCGCCTTGGTTCCCTGCCCTTGCTTGCTCGTGAGCTGGTAGGCCCGGCTGGACACGAGCGCACGCAACAGGAACTTCATGTCGAAGTCGCTGGCGATGAACTGGCGGGCCAGTTCGTCCAGTAGCTCCGGGTGACTGGGTGGATTGTCGTTGCTGCCAAATCCGTTGACCGGCGTGACCAGCCCGGTGCCGAACAGGTAATGCCAGACACGATTGACGGTGGCCCGGGCAAACCAGCGATTGTCCCGTGCTACTAACCAGTCGGCAAAGACCTGCCTGGGAGCCAGGTCGTCCTTCCATTCTGGTAACTTGCCATCCAGGAAGCGGCCTTCCACCGCTTGATCTCTGCCGGGCAGCCGGATGCTGCCCTTGCCGTTCTGCTGCTCGAACGATGACGAGAGATAGGGAGTGAGGACCTCGATATCGAGTTGCCCGCTGCGAGGCACAAAGAACGCGGCCGTTTGCCAGAACTGCTCCTGCGTCCAGGAGCCGCCCGAGCGATCATCGTGACACTGGGCACACTCGAGCTTGAGACCGAGGAACAGCCGCGCTGCCGCGCCGGCAATGTTCTCCGGCTTGTTCTCATGTGCCTGGTAGAACGCGGAAGTCTCCCTGGCCATCAGCAGATCGTGAACGAGCTGCCGGTGTGGAGCATTTCGTTCGAACCGTCCCCGCAGCCAGTCTTCGAACTGGGGAGCCAGTGCGGCCATCGGTGGCGGCGCCTGGGCCAGGATCTGCCGGCGCCAGTAGGCGGCGAAATGGCGGGAATACCGCTTCTGATGGTCGGCTTCGTCGAGCAGCTTGTCGATCCAGAGCCGGCGCTTGTCGACGCGGCGATCGTCTAGAAAGTCGCGCAGCTCGGCGACGGAGGGAATGCAACCATTCAGATCGAGACTGGCACGGCGAAAGAACTCGGCATCGTCGGCAAGCGGGGCCGGGCGCACGCCTTGCTTCGCCCATGACTGGGCGACCAGACGATCAATCCGTGCCGTCAACTGGCGGGCATCGAGTTTGGTATCGGCGTGCGCCCCATTCGAGAACATGAACCCCGCCAGCAATGCGATGCACGAACCAAAGCAAGTACGCATGTTTGTTCTCCGTTAGAAGGTCAGCGAGCCTCGAGACGTTGCAGGGTTGCTTGCGCGGCCCGGGTCAACCCGGCACCTTCGGCGCCTCTGGCGAGCGTTCGCAGGACCGCGCGGCATTCGGAAGTGCCCGCCAGTTCCAGGACCTCGAATGCTCGCTGCGAACGCAGGCTGTCGCTGTTCGCGGCGACACGGCCCGCCTGGTTGATCAGCCGTTCGAGTTGCTGCTTCACTTCGAGCGTCACATCGCCCGCCAGAGCTTTCTTCAAGGCGGGCACTGCCAGTTCGCCGTGGGCCGCCAGCTTGGCCCGCGCCTGCTCACGCGTGTCGAACTCCTCGGCGTCCAGATCGACGATCAGGCGGGCCATTTCCTTGGCGTCGGGCGCGACCACCGGACGGAGCCTGTCCTTGACGAGATCGGCGGATTGAACGGGATGTCGGCTCAACTCGACCTGCGCTTTCCAGGCCGGCGCCGATTCTTCGTTGCCCAGGGCTGTCCAGAGTTTATCGAGTTTGGGGGCCTCGAGGGGCGCGCCGATTACCTCTGGCTGGTTCGGTTTCAGGTCCCAGAGGAGGATCGTCGTATCCTTGCTGCCCGAGAAAAGCGTGCGGCTGTCGGGCGCGAAGGCGAGGCTGGCGATGGCCCCTTCGTGCCCGGGCAAGGACTTTAGTTCGGTGCCAGTGACCAGGTTCCAGAGGTGGATGCTTCCGTCCGCACCTCCCAGTGCCAGGAGCCTCCCATCGGGAGAAAGGGCCGCCGAGGGCCGATCCTCGTCGTTGCCATTGAAGGATAAGGTCATGCCGTTGATCATGATCGCGGTCTCGGCGCCCCCCTGTTGCCGTTCTCTCGGTGTGCCCAGCCGCATGCGCCGGGTGCCAGTAGCGATCTCATAGAGGTCGGCCACGTTGGCATCGTCTCCCTGCAACAACAGGCATGCACCATTGGGTGAGAAGACGAACTGTTGCACGCGTTGATCCTTGGGCAGGCGAATGGTCGAGACCGCCTCACCGCTATCGACGTTCCAGATGCTGAGCTGTTGCGTGCTGCCCGCACCGGCCAGCAATCGGCCGTCGGGCGAAAAACGCAGTTCGGGAGTGAGCACACCTTCGAGATTGACGATCACGGGCTGCAGCCCGTTGCCCGCATTGGCCGGCGCCCCGAAGCTCTGCAGCATGCGGCCCGCTGCAACGTCCCAGATCTCGATGCCGTTGCTGCGAACGGCCACGCGCTTGCCGTCCGGAGAAATGGCCAGTGCGCGAATCATCTTCTTGCCGATGTCAATCTTCTGCACTTGCTTGCCGTTGTGCGAATCGAAGACTCGGACCTCGGTGCCGTGTATTCCCGCGACCCAGCGCCCACCTACGGAGACCTGGGCCATTTCGCCCACGCGGAAGTTCCGTTCTTGCTGTTGGGTGCCCAGGTTCCAGACAAGTGCATTGCCACTGCGATCGAGCGAGGTCAGCGTTTTTCCTGAAGAGTGAACCGCCACGCGGCTGACCGCGGATCGGTGCCCGCTCGTGGAGACGCTCTTCTCTTGACCACTGTCCACATCGAAATAGCGGACGCCGGCGGCGCCAAAGCTGACAGCCAGCTTCTTGCCGTCAGGGGAGAAAGCCAGTCCAGATTTTTGCGTACCCACGCCCAGCGAGGTCCGGACGACAATCATGGCCCCGACGAAGGGGGGTTGCCTGTCGAGTGCGCCGATGCGCCGGAGAATCTTGGCGGTGGCGACTTCCAGAAGCCGGATCACGCCCTCATCGTCCGAGAGGGCCACCAGCTTGCTGTCCGGAGAAAAGCGCAACCCGGTGATCGTCGCGCTGGCACGCAGGTTCTGCCACGGTTCCAGCTCCTTGCCGGTGGCCACATCGAAGACGTGAATGCTGCTATCGTTAGCGACCCAGGCGAAATACTCGCCCGCCCCGGAAAAGCCGGCGATCTGCAGGCCACCCGCACCGAGTTTGATGGTGTGCAGATCCTTGCCGGCCGCGAGATCTTTCAGCACGACACTCATTTCAGGGTTGTTGGGCAGGTTGCCGAGTTCAAAGCAGGCGGCCCGCTTGCCGTCCGAGGTCAGCACGCCATTGCCGTCATCCCCACCGAACAGGTTGCGGAGACCGGCCCCGATGCCGCCGCCCCCAGCGCTCTTGCCCGTCGTGAGATCGTAAGTGATCTTGGTGCCCCCCTGTCCCAAGGCGACGATCAGATTCTCGTCGGCGAAAGCAATATCCGAAGCGCCGACCCCCTTCCACTCCTGGACCTTGTTCCCCTTGCCAAGCTCCCAGGCGAGAAGCCTGCCCTGAGAGAGAGCCGCAGCGTGCTTGCCCGCCGGCGAGACCGCGACCCGGGCT
>JBFWSD010000824.1:0-4109 GCA_050248575.1 Gemmataceae bacterium | reverse complement strand
GAACAGGATCCGCTTGCGCCCCTTGGGGTCGTTGACGACACTTGCCATGCTTCACTCTCCCTTCCCGATGAGTTGCAATCCGTTGTGATTGCCATTTTCAGAGACATGTCCAAGGGGTTCAGCTTGGGATCCTTTGGACTCGCGGGACAGCCACGCTTGTAGCTCAGCGACTGGATACAACACCGATTGCCTCTTCCCGTTCCCGACGCGGACACACGGAACGTGTCCGTCCTTGGTCAGTTGCCAGAGCAAACGGGGAGAGATCCCCAGGGCTTTCGCCGCCTCACGAGGTCTCAGAGCCAACGGGGTCGAAACGCTTTCTCGATTCATGGAAGCTACCTCCAAGGGAAAACCGCACGACATGGCGGTGGTTCTGTTCATGACGCGTGCATCTCGTTCTCGCTCAAGAGTTCAAAAACACCGGCATCCTGCCGGCTTTCGTCGTGAAATCCACTCTTATCTGGTGACATTGACACGACTCGATTCCTCCATCACTTGACCAGCCAACCTTCAAGCCCCTGTTCCCGGAAACTCCTGCGAATGCCGACCAGCAAGCGCTTGAGCGTGGGCCAGCTACAGCGAAGTTCTTCGACGATGTGATTGAGGCAGTGCCCTTCCAGCAAGCGCTTGCAGATGAGCTGCTCTCGCTCGGGGAGGCGTGCAATCACGTCGCGGACATCCAGGGCAAGCTGGTCTTGGTCCGCCTGACGCGATTCGAGCTCTCCATGTTGACCGTTCTGCAGACGTTCAATGCGGCTCTGGTAGCGGCACTTAGTGCGGAGAAAGGTTTTCAGCCGGCGGTCGATCACGGCCGTGAGCGCCGTCGCTTCAGTTGCGCCGTTAGACTTCGCCGGGTCGAATTGGAAGGAGATGATGTCGAAGACGATTTCCTGCTGCAGATCGGGCAGCTCGTCTTCTCGGAACCCCAGGCGCTTGGCCCGCTGTCCCAACAGTTCGATCTTCCAACTCTCCACGACTCCCGAGTAATCGTTTCCATCCATTACCTGTGCCTTTCGCGTTGAGAGAAGCCTGCTCATCGAAACCATCTCGATGAAGTCGGGCTCATTCTCCGCGCGCATCTCGGACAGGTATCTAGGGGATGAGATGTGTTACTCGGACACATATGCGCCGCAGATGAGGACGCATTTACTCGGACATGAGACACAGATGTGACCGCATTACTCGGACATGTGGCACATGTCAAACCGCATGTGTGTCGCGGGAATCACGTCAGGAAAATCGAGTCGAGCGGCTAATAACTTTCTGTTCGCGGCAATGAAAACTCTTTCGACGAAGCCGCAAGCAGGAGAACGCCATGATCGACGGCCTGTCAGCTCCCCTCGACCCATTCGCCACGAAGTTCATTCGCTCCAAGGCTCTGGAACTCATCAAGAAAGCCAACTTGCCGCCCTACGAGTGCGACGACATTGCCCAGGATCTGACCATTCGGCTGATGTACCGGTTGCGGCATCGTGATCCGGCACTGGCCAGCAACCGAGCCTATCTCCGGACCGCCATCAGGCGGCTGGCGATCTCATGGCTCGAATCCTACTTCGCGGCCAAGAACCAGTTCGAGTCGCTGGATGACTCGGACGACGACGATTTCGATGACGACGACGGCGACCTGGTGCTATTCAGCGAGACGATTCCGACCGACCAGAGAGCACGACACCGCAATTACGTTTCCCGCGATCCACTGGCAGACATGCAGTTAGCGCACGACGTGCAACAGGTCCTGGCCAAGCTCCCCGAAGAGCTGCGTGAAGTGTGCGAGTGGTTGATGAACTATTCCCCGGCCGAGGTCGCGCGGATCAAGAACATGACGCGCCGCCAGATGGACAACGCATTGCAACAGATCAAGGAGCACTTCGAGGCCGCCGGCTTCGAGGGGCCAGTCTAATCCGTTCTGCATCAAATCCCCAGCCATGAGGTTGATATGGTCACCACTCCTGCCTGGAAGCAACGGCATGCGCCTTCGAGCGTTGATTATCTGATCCGCGAGCCGGCCAATGCCTATCACGGCAAGCGGGGCGAGTATCTGAGCAGCCATCGGCTTGCCGAGTTCCGCAAGTGCCCGCTGTTGTATCGACAGCGCCAGCTCGGGTTCATCAAGGACGAAGACCGACCCGCTTACTTGCTCGGTCGAGCAGCCCACACGCTCATCCTCGAAGGCCGAGAGCGCTTCGACGAGGAATACGGTGTCGGTGGCCCGATCAACCCGAAGACCCGGCTTCCCTACAACCAGGGCACCAAGGCCTGGGCCGAATGGGAGAAGGCTCAGGGCAGGACCGTTCTCACCGACGATCAGTTCGAGCTCATCTCCAACCTGTCGGCCTCGGTGCACGCCCATCCCGTTGCCGCCCCACTTCTGCGGCAGGGCGTGCCCGAGGGCGTGGTCAGGTCCGAATATCGCGGCGTCCCGTCCCAGATCCGCATGGACTGGTTCGATCCCGAAACCGGCATCACCGACCTCAAGACCTGCGACGACCTGACCTGGTTCGAAACCGACGCCCGGCGCTTCGGCTACATCCACCAGCTCGCCTTCTACCGATCCGTTCTCGCGCAGGTCTCCGGCGAGCTGGTCGCCGCGCATTTCATCGCAGTCGAGAAGAAGCCACCGTTCCGCACCGGCGTGTGGAAGGTCCAGCCCGACGTGCTGGCGATTGCTCAGCAGGACAACGAGGCCGCCATCGATCGGCTGAAGCGCTGCCAGGAATCTGCTTCCTGGCCCACGGGATACGAGGAGCTGCGCGTCTACGACCACGTTTGATGAAAGGAACCACATGAGCCTGCTTTCGCAGATCCAGAGCGGCAAGCGCTCGGCGCCTCGACGCGTGCTGCTCTATGGCACCCATGGCGTGGGCAAATCGACGTTCGGCGCCCAGAGCGAGCGGCCGATCTTCATCCAGACCGAAGACGGCCTGGGCGAGATCGACTGTGACAAGTTCCCGCTGGCCATGTCCTACGCCGATGCGATCAAGTCGCTGGAGGCCCTCTACGTCGAGGAGCATGCGTATCGCACCGTCGTCATCGATTCCCTGGACTGGCTCGAACGGCTGATCTGGGCCGAGATCTGCAAGGAACGGGACGTTCAGAACATCGAGGACATCGGCTATGGCAAGGGCTACGTCTTCGCGCTCACGCCGTGGCGCGAGTTCCTGAGCGGCCTCGATGCGCTTCGTGGTCAGCATTCCATGACCATCGTCCTCATCGCCCACGCCAAGATCGAGCGATTCGAGAATCCGGAGACGGACTCCTACGATCGCTACACGCCCCGGCTGCACAAGTCTGCCTCGGCCATCGTGCAGGAATGGTGCGACGAGGTCCTGTTCGCGAATTACAAGGTCTACACCAAGCAGACGGACGAGGGCTTCAATCGCAAGAAGTCCAAGGGCATCGGCACCGGCGAGCGCGTGATCTACACCACCGAGCGCCCGGCGCATGCCGCCAAGAACCGTCTCAATCTCCCCGATCAGCTCCCACTCGACTGGAACGCTTACGCATCGTTTTTCACCCAACCCAATCCCACGAACGAGGTGACCAATGGCTGACCTGCATGGTTTCAATGCGCACGACGTCGAACCGAGCACTGGCTTCGATCCGATCCCGGCCGGCAAGTACCTGGCGATGATCACCGATTCCGAGATGAAGCCGACCAAGGACGGCAACGGCAACTATCTCCAGCTGACGTTCGAGGTCCTGGACGGCCAGTTCAAGGGCCGACGCATCTGGGCCCGGCTCAACCTGCACCATTCGAACGAGCAGACCGTCAAGATCGCCCGCGGCGAGCTGTCGGCCATCTGCCGGGCGGCCGGGGTCATGACGCCCAAGGACAGCTCCGAGCTGCACAACCTGCCCATGGTGATCAGCGTCGGCATGAAGAAGCGCAACGACACCGGCGAGTCGCAGAACGTCATCCGCAGCTACGCGAAGAAGGAAGCTGCCAACGGCCAGCCGCAGCAGGCCACCGCCGGCGCGCCGCCGTGGAAACGCTGAGCGGCGTTGTTTCGATCACCGAACCCAGATGTTGGTTGGAGGATTCACATGGCTGAACTGCAGAACTGCATCAGTTGCGGACGCGACACTCGTGCCAGGAAGATCGGAAGAGC
>JBFWSD010000823.1:0-4109 GCA_050248575.1 Gemmataceae bacterium | reverse complement strand
CGAAGACGACGAGGAATTCTGGGACGAGGACCACTTCGACGAGGAAGAAGAGCCGCACTGGCGGCCCCCGGTGCGCCGGCCCCCGAAGAAGGCGGCGAAGCCTCGGCGCGCGAGCTGGCAGCAAAAGTTGGGGGAACTCCGCCAGTCTTACGAGGAACGCACGCATCAGCCTGGCGACTGGCCGGCCGGTCGAGAGGTCCTCTACATCGTGGACGTGAAGTCCGCCATCGCCGGCAAGGGGCTGGTCGTCGAGCTCGCCTACCGCGAGCGCAAGAAGGACGGCGCGTGGAGCAAGCCCAAGGTATCGTCCATCCGCCGCGACCTCATCCGCCAGCTCCCGGACGAAGCAGACAGAAACATCCTCGCGCTTCTGGCGGAGCTGCGCGGGGCCTCCGACCGCTTTTCCTATTACTCGTCCTACAACAGCTATGATGGGCTGCTGCGTGTGAGCGTGCCCGAGCCACTTTACGAATCCATCTTGCAAGCAACGTGTCGGACGGGCCGCTGTCTGTTGCGCCGCGTGGAGCCGGAGGCCGGCTTGACGAAGTTGGACTGGTGCGACGGGCCGCCGTGGCAGTTCAAGCTCGAGCTGCAAGAACAACCCGGCGGCCCGTACCGATTGTGCGGCGCCTTCATTCGCGGAGAGGAACGCAAGGAGATCGCCGAGCCCGTCCTGGTGATGGCCGGCGGCCTGGTCTTCTGGCACGACCGTGTGGCCCGCCTCGACGACGGCAACGCCTTCGACTGGCTCATGCTGCTGCGCCGCGACAAGGCGCTGGCCATTCCGGCCAAGGATGGGCCGCGCTTCGTGGAACAAGTATGGCAACTGCCGACACTGCCGCCGCTGACGCTGCCCGAGGCATTACGTTACGAGGAAGTCACGGTCGCGCCGCGCTCGCGCCTCACGCTGTCCAAGCCCGATGGCTACTGGACCCGGCCCACGTTGCAGGCGGAACTCTCCTTCGACTACGAAGAGAAGACCATCGACGCAGAATCACCCATCCGGGGCATTTTCGAGACGGACAAGCGACGTGTGCTGGTGCGCGATCGTGCTGCCGAGCACGCCGCCCGCGTCCGGCTTCACGAGCTCGGTGTTCGCTGGCAGCAGGATTACAGCCACTCCGGGTTGGAGCTGGCCGCCAAGCAGTTGCCGCGTGTCGCGGCTGCCTTGCTCAAGGAAGGCTGGCACGTGGAGGCCGAAGGTAAGCTCTATCGGCAAGCCTCTCGCTTCAAAATCGACGTCACCGCCGACATCGACTGGTTCGACCTGCACGCCGCCGCGGACTTTGGCGGGCAGCAAGTTCCCCTGCCGACGCTGCTCGCCGCACTCAAACGGGGTGAGAACGTTGTCCGCCTCGGCGACGGCTCGTTCGGAATGCTCCCCGAAGACTGGCTGAAGAAACTCGGCTTCGTGGGCAAGCTCGGCACCGTCGACAAGGACCGCGTCCGTTTCCGCAAGACCCAGGTGGGCTTCCTCGACGCCTTGCTGGCGGCGCAGCCGGAAGCCACCTGCGACGCCGTCTTCACGCAGGCGCGGCAGGCCTTGCAGCGTTTCCAAGGAGTGGAAGCCGCCGATCCGCCCGCCGAGTTCACGGGCACGCTGCGCGGCTACCAGCGTGAGGGCCTGGGCTGGATGCGGTTCCTGCACGATTTCGGCTTTGGCGGCTGCCTCGCTGACGACATGGGGCTCGGCAAGACGGTACAGGTTCTAGCGCTTCTCGAAGCGCGACGCGCCCAGCGCAAGAAGAAGAGAGCCGGACCGTCGCTGGTCGTCGTGCCTCGCTCCCTGGTGTTCAACTGGCGACAGGAGGCCGAGCGCTTCGTGCCGAAGCTGCGCGTGCTCGATCACACCGGACTGGCACGCTCGCGCAGCGCCGACGTCTTCGACGGCCACGATCTCGTCATCACCACCTATGGCACCCTCCGCCGCGATGCCGAGCTGCTGACCGGCTGCACCTTCGATTACTGCATTCTCGATGAGGCCCAGGCGATCAAGAACACCGGCACCGAGACCGCAAAGGCCGCCCGGCTCCTCAAGGCGAACCACCGCCTGGCCCTCAGCGGCACTCCCGTCGAGAACCATCTCGGCGAGCTGTGGAGCCTGTTCGAGTTCCTCAATCCGGGCATGCTTGGCCACGCCTCCGCGTTGCAGCTCAGCGGTTCGGCCACGCGGCCGGCCGATCTAGAGACGCGAACGCTGCTGGCCCGCGCGCTGAGGCCGTTCATCCTCCGCCGCACCAAGGATCAGGTCGCTACCGACCTGCCCGCCAAGACCGAGCAGACCGTGTTCTGCGACCTGGAGCCCGCCCAGCGCAAGCACTACGACGAGCTGCGCGACTACTATCGCACGTCGCTGCTCGAGCGCATCGAGCGCGACGGGCTCAATCGCGCCAAGATCCAGGTGCTCGAGGCCCTGCTCCGCTTGCGCCAGGCGGCCTGTCATCCCGGCCTGCTCGACAAGAAACACCTCAACGACACGTCCACCAAACTCGAGCTGCTCCTCCCCCGTCTGACCGAGGTCATCGAGGAAGGGCACAAGGCGCTGGTCTTCTCGCAGTTCACCCAGTTCTTGTCGATCATTCGCAAGCGGCTCGATGACGAGGGCATCGACTACGAGTATCTCGATGGCCGCACGCGCCATCGTGCCGCCAAGGTCGGGCGCTTCCAGAACGATGCCAACTGCAAGCTGTTCCTCATCAGCCTGAAGGCGGGCGGGCTGGGCCTAAATTTGACAGCCGCCGAGTACGTCTTCCTGGTCGACCCGTGGTGGAACCCCGCGGTGGAAATGCAAGCCATCGACCGCGCCCACCGCATCGGCCAGGAACGGCCGGTGTTCGCCTACCGCCTGATCGCCCGCGACACCGTCGAGGAGAAGGTGCTGGAACTGCAGAAGACGAAGCGCGACCTGGCGGATGCGATCATCAACGCCGACAACAGCCTTATCCGCAACCTGAGCCGTGAGGATCTGCAGTTACTCTTGTCGTAAGCGAAGAATCGGCGAGTTGATACCCAAACGACGGATGTACACTGAGTGGGCGAAGCGAAGAATGCGAAGAAATCGGGACTTGATACCCATTGGCAAAACGGAATCCCGCAAACAAACTCGGTGTACACCCGCGGCTTCGCCCCACCAGGAGTTCCTGCAAAACGAACTTCAAGATAGAAAAGGCCAGTGGATTGCGGGGGCGAGGCAATGCCATCGGCACCTGCGTCAGGCGCCCTCGACAGAGAGTTTTTTCCCACAGATGCTACCTTTGGGCGATGATAATGCTGATCCTTCCAGTCGCCGGGCTAATTGTCTCATTGACACTCGCGGCCATTCATCACGAATCAAGCCACACCAAGCCGACGGCTCCTGGAATCACACACGTCGAGAGGAAATAGATAAGACGAACCACGCCTCGGGTCAGAATCGGGAGCGCCAACATGCACGGACTTCAAAGTTCCTGTGAACTCCATCAGATCAGTAGTCCACGTCGCCGGTCGGCGTCACGGCCGAGCGTAGAGGCGTGGCGCAATTGTAGTACAATGTGCAGGGAGGTGCGCGAAGCGACTCGCCACCGCGGACGACCGGCGTGGTGGATCAGCCATGCGCCAAAAAACTCCGAGCGGCTGATTCCCCGTCCAAAATCCCGTACCATAATGCCGTCTTCCTTTTGTGGCCGCATTCCTCTTCCGAACCGGGCCTGCGGTACCGTTGTCGAATGAAGCTGGATCGACTCGAAGCGTTTTTCTCGGCAAGTCCCTCCGCAAAGCTCATGCGCTCGCCGCATGCGGCACATATCATCTATTTCCTGTTTCGGCAGTTTAAGGAATCGGGCAACATCACCTTCCCGCACTCCCGGCTGCTCCAACAACTCAACGACTTTCTGGAAGTCACTCATGACGCCGACCCGGAGATCCTCAAGGATCGTCCGGAGACGTACTTGACGCTCTGGTCCTCCGGAGACACGCGCTGGTTGCGTCGTTACCTGGATGCCACACACGCCGAGGCTGTCTACGAGCTCACTCCCCACACCGAGGACGTCCTAACCTTCATGCGCGAGGCCTTAGGCCGCAGCATCGGCTTCGTCGGCACCGAGTCCCGCCTACGGCGCATCATCGAAACG